>CALAEY010000086.1 GCA_937891085.1 uncultured Prevotellaceae bacterium
TCTCCCATTTTTAGTTACTTCTGCGGAGATTTCTTTTCGGTTTTATAGAGGAAAGATACAATAATTCAATGGGGATAGAAAATATTTTCTGCATAAAAGATGCTCACAATGCCATTACTATGAGCAAAAATGTTCACAACTGTGAGCAAGCATGTGCATCGCCATCTCCACTTTCTCCTCCATAGGCAGGGTGGCCTCTATCCAGTGGATGCCGATGCCTCGACGCTCCATGCCTCGGAACCACGTCATTTGGCGTTTGGCAAACTGATGGATGGCGATTTCCAGTTGTGAGAACATCTCTTCATAGGATAATTGGCCAATCACGTGCAGCGTGAGGTACTTATACTCCAAGCCATAATAGATAAGGTCTTCTGGTGAAAGTCCGCTGTCGAGCAGGCGACGGATCTCATCGAGCATGCCCTCCTCCAGACGCTGTTTGAGGCGACGCGTGATCTTCTCACGACGCAATTCACGACTGATATCCAAGCCTATGATGAGGCTGTGAAGCTCTGGGAATGAGCGCACTTCTGGTGGTGTCTGACGATAGAATTCCTCTATCTCGATGGCACGAATGGCGCGCTTGGCCGTATCCACGTCAGTAGTGTTATGCAGCGTTTTATAGCCCCTAAGGATCTCCGTAAGCTCCTCAAGGCTCTTGTCCTCCAATGATGCCCTAAACTCTGGATTCTGAGGCACATCCAGCAATCGGTAGCCTTTCAGGATGGATTCCAAGTACAGCCCTGTTCCTCCACACATGATGGGTAGTTTCCCCCGTCCACGAATGTCCTCAAAAGCCTTCAGGAAATCACGCTGATACTCGAAGAGATTGTACTTATAGCCAGGGTCGCATATATCTATAAGGTGGTAGGGGATGGGTTTGCCATCTACTATGTAGTCTTCCAGATCTTTTCCAGTGCCCAGATCCATGCCACGATAGATCTGTCGAGAATCCGCACTGATGATTTCCGTGTCGAGTCTGGCAGCCAGATGGGCTGCAAAGGGGGTCTTGCCAGAGGCCGTAGGACCAAGTATCGCTATGAGGTCGTATTTACTGTTCATGGCTGCGAAATTACAACTTTTCCGCCTAAAAATGTGCCTTTTTTAGCAAAATTCCGTGTATAGGTATTAAAAAGTGTTATAAAACATGTTTTTAGATTTGGAAAATTTGCACATTATATAAAAGTGCGTACCTTTGCATTGTGTTTTTCATAGTATTAGATTTAAGGTTAACAAGGTTGGGATACGGCGGTATCCCTTTTTTTATGTCCTTATGTTTCATATCCCCATAAAAATGCATTATCTTTGCTTCATGAAAAACTAACAAGTCATGAAACAATTATTGTCTATCTTGCTGATTGTCCTCTGTTTGCCTTTGGGGCTCCAAGCTCAGGTGCAGCGAGGCTACATAGGTCATCTCTATGATTATCTGGAAAATACAAGTGTGTTTGAAGAAGGTCAGGAAGAAGGCCATGCCTTCTACATCCCTGAGAAGAGTCTGTCACTCAATGGCGAGTGGAAATTCTGCTTTGGCAATACGCCAGAGGAGATTTCCTCAGTCTTCTTCCTTCCTAATTATAATGTGAAGCGCTGGAGCACCATCACCGTGCCATCCAACTGGGAGATGCAGGGCTTTGGCGACAAAATGTTTCGCAACGTCCATGCGCCTTTCAAGGCCAATCCGCCATTTGTACCACGCGACTATAATCCTACGGGTGCCTATCGCACCACTTTCAGAGTACCTGCCGACTGGAATGGGCAGCAAGTATTCCTGCGCTTTGAAAAGGTGGCTTCTGCCAGTTTCGTGTGGCTCAACGGGCAGGAAGTGGGGTATAATGAAGGTGCGCAGGAACCTGCTGAATATGATATTACGAAGTATCTGAAGCAAGGAGACAATACATTGGCAGTGCTGGTGACCAAATACAGTGATGGCTACTACATGGAAGGTCAGGACTATTGGCGATTGGCGGGCATCTTCGATGATGTGACTGTATTTGCCACTCCCAAGACGCGCTTGTTCGACTATCAAGTGATTACCGACTTAGATGAGCAGTATAGAGATGCCGACTTGACTGTCAATGCCTTTATTAAGAATTATGGCCCTGAGGTTGGTGGCTTTCAGGTGAATGCCTTGCTCACAGATGCGCAAGGAACAAAAGTGGCTGAATTCTCAAAAGCAGCATCAACAGATGTAGCAACGGGCATGATGCAGGAAGTAAACCTTAGTCAGCATATCGCCAATCCGCTGAAGTGGACCTCTGAAACGCCAAATCTCTATCATCTGCGCCTTCAGCTGATGAAGGACGGACAGCTGGTGCAAGAGCTGAACACACGTATCGGATTCAAGGAAACCAAGATAGAAGATGGCGTGTTCTGTCTGAATGGCGTACCTCTGAAAGTCAATGCACAGAACAGCCACATGCAGCATCCAGAAATGGGACATACCATGACAGAGGAAGTGATACGTCGTGACATGGAATTGCTGAAGCAGTTTAATTTCAATGCTGTGCGTACCAGCCACTATCCGCCAGTGAACGAATACTTGGACTTGGCAGATGAGTATGGCCTCTTCATCATTGACGAAACAGGCGATGAGGCCCATGCCTCTGAGCGTATATCCTCTGATGATCAGTATCTGGGCATGTACCAGGAGCGTGTGAGACGTATGGTGCTGCGTGATCGTAATCATGCCTGTGTGCTGTTCTGGAGTGCTGGTAATGAGAGCGGTGAAGGCCAGCTGATAGGAGAGGTGATCAAGGAAGGAAAGAAGTATGACTCCACACGCTCATGGATGTATGGAGGCAATTCCTACAGCCATCCTGCTGAGGAAATCATAGGTCCGCGTTACCCATCTCCAGAGGAACTCGACTTGCAGGTTGGAATGAAGGGTGATGGGGACAATCGTCCGTCTTTCATGGACGAATACCTCTCTGTGGCTGGTAACGGTGGTGGCGCACTGGATGATTACTGGAGGGCTATTTATACCCATCCGCGCAGTATGGGTGGTGCGATCTGGGATTATGTGAGTCCTGGACTCAAAGAGCAAGCCAGAAGGTTGAAAGATGCCTCTCCTTATGAAACGCCCGTGCACCTCATGGGCAATGCTCATTTGGTAAAAGATAAGAAACAGAAGAACGGGGTGCTCGACCTTAATGGGCATGACCAGTGGGTAGAGGTCTATCGTAGTGACAATGTGGAGATAAGTTCCGACCAACTCACCTTGACGCTGAAGATATATCCTCGCGAGCTCAACAGTAGCAGTGGTACTATCTTGATGAAAGGCGCACAGCTTGGTATTCAGCAATTGGGCACAGATTCTATTCAGTTCTATATCTACACGGACAAGAATTATAAGGCTGTTGGCAAGTTGCCTGCCAACTGGATGAATCAGTGGCACCAGCTCTATGCGCAATATGACGGTCAACACCTCAACTTGCAGATAGACGGTGTGGAAGTGGCAAATGCTGAGGCTTCTGGGCACATACGAAACCTTCCCGTGGCGCTTAACATCGGGCGAAATGAAGCTGATGATGGTCAGGAAACGGATGTGCATCTTTGCGATGCTCAGATTGATCAAGTAGGGATATTCGACAAAGCCTTAATGCCAGAAGAGCTCACGGCTGAAAAGTCAGTCCTATGGCTCGATTTTGAAGAGGTATTCGATGAAGGCACCTTCTTCAGCTATGGCATTGGCGCCAGAACCTATGGTAGTATCTGGCCAGATCGTACGCCACAGCCAGAAATGTGGCAAATGAAGAAGACCGTTCAGCCACTGAGTTTTACACTGGTAGATGTTGCCAATGGGCTGGTGGAAGTGTGGAATCGCAACCATTTCCTCCCTGCTTCGCATTATGATAATAGCTGGCAGGTGGAGTGTGAAGGCAGGGTGTTGGCCTCTGGCACATTGGATCTGCATACGGCCGCGTTGCAGAAAGAATTAGTCAGAGTGCCTTATAATCTTGCTGTGCTTGAAGCTGGGAAGGAGTACTTCCTGCGCATCACGTCAGTTCTGAAGCAAGATGAAGTGTGGGCAAAGAAAGGACATGTGGTGAGTTGGGAGCAGTTGCCCCTCCGCAGCGTGAACTATGCAGAGGCATTGCAGAGGGCTCAGGCAGTTGGCCAGGTAGACTTTCAGCAAGACGAGCAGGGCATCATTGTGAGCGGACAGGGCTTCACTTACAGCTTTAATAAGGGTGGACAGCTTTATTCCATAGTGAAAGACGGAAAAGAACTGATGAAGACGCCACTGAAACTGAATGTATGGCGTGCCCCATTGGCCAATGAACAAGACCAGTGGAACTCATTCCGAGCCTTACCAGCTACGATGCGTAGCTCTATCTATGGCAGAAAGCTGGCTACTCTCTATTACGAGTCGGGCCTTGATCGTCTGTCATACATACCAATGCAGGTGGAGGTAGAGAAGGCTGCAGGTATGGTGGTGGTCAAAGTGCGTAACTTCACCCAGTTTGGTGGCGCTTCCAGTAGTCAGCAGGACCGCTACATCTTTGGTCGGCAGTTCAATGGCTACGAGGAGCAATACGAGTATGTGATCGATGGCACAGGAAATATGACACTGACGCATGATCTGACCCCTCAGGGGACTATGCCAGCCTGGTTGCCACGCATCGGACTTACGATGACGCTGGATCAGTCGCTTCAGCAGGTAGAATACTATGGTCGTGGCCCCGAGGAGAATTATCCCGATCGTAAGACAGGCTATGCGGTAGGAGTTTATCAGAATACAGTTGATGGCATGTTCGAACCCTATCTGCTGCCTCAGGAGAATGGACTTCGCACAGACAATCGGCGCATGGACTTACTTGATGCTGAAGGGCATGGCATAGAGGTGAAGATGGACCAGCTCTTCAACTTCAATGTCTCTAATTACAGCACTGAGAATCTCACGAAGGCCGTTTATCCATATCAACTTCAGAAGCAAGATGGAGTGACGCTGAATCTGGATTACGCCACTTCTGGCGTTGGCTGTACAGCACGCGCCATTTTCCCTGCTTACAGGGTTTATCCGCAGGCTTATAAACGTATTATTACTATCCAAATCAGATAAATATGAAAAGATTAAATGCATTATTGGCTGCAGTTGTCCTTTTAATGGGAATCTCTGCTTGTCAGGAAGAAATGCGCTATGTAGAAATTGTGTCTTCTACCATGGATAACCCTTGGCAGACGGTGCTCGACATGGAAGTGCCTATGTTTGATATGGACCTCACGATGGGCGTGGGCGACTCTACTTTGGTCATCGACCCGCTGGCATTTCAGCAGACCATCGAGGGCTTTGGCGCTTGCTTCAACGAATTGGGATGGACTTCCCTCAGCTTGCTCTGTCAGCAGGATAGGGACAGCATCTTCCGCGAACTTTATGCCCCTGGGGTGGGGGCCAACTTCACCATGAATCGCATGCCACTGGGCGCCAACGATTTCAGCCTGGATTATTACAGCTACGACGATGTGGATGGCGACTTCGATTTGGAGCATTTCTCCATCGCCCACGATGAGGCTACGCTGATTCCCTTTATCCGTGAGGCAAAGGCGCAGTATCCTGCATTGCGTGTCTGGGCGTCGCCTTGGTGCCCACCAGCTTGGATGAAGACGAATAAACACTATGCCAACATGTCCACAGAAATGCTGCGTGGTAGGTTTAATGCGGAAAATGGATTGGCAATCGACAAGCAGATCCGTGAGGGCGAAGATGCCTTTACGCAAGATCCTAAATACTTGGAGACATACGCCCGCTACTTTGGCAAGTTCATCGATGCCTATAAGGAGAAAGGGGTAGATATCTTTATGGTCATGCCTCAGAACGAACCTAACTCTGCACAATGGTATCCTGCCTGTACGTGGACTCCACAAGGCTTGAACAACTTCCTGAAATACTTAGGCCCAGAGATGGAGAAGCGTGGCGTAGATGTCTATCTGGGTACGATGGAAAGAGCGGATGCTTCACTTTGGGATGCGATACTCTCCAATGAGGAATCAGCCAAGTATATTAAAGGTATGGGATTCCAGTGGGCAGGAAAGAACGCCATGCCAACGCTGCATCAGAAATACCCCGAACTGCCTATGTATCAGAGTGAGCAGGAGTGTGGCAATGGACGCAACGACCTGGCTGGGGCTTCCCATTCATGGGATCTGATGAAGTATTACCTCAATCAAGGCACATCAGCTTATTTCTATTGGAACATCTCCCTGCTCGAGGGTGGCGTGAGCCATTGGGGATGGCGTCAGAACTCACTGGTGACTGTCAATGAGGAGGCCAAGACCTTTAAGTTCACCCCAGAGTATTATGTCATGAAGCACGTGAGCCACTACGTATTGCCAGGTGCCAAAGTCCTGAAGTTGGGTGGCGACTGCAAGAACGCCCTTGCCTTCCTCAACACGGACGGCAGCTTGGTAGTGGTGCTGGGCAATCAGACAGATAACGCTTTGACACTGAACTTGCAGTTTGGCGAACATTCGTATGAGGTGCAGCTGGCAGCCCAGTCGCTCTCTACATTAACCATAAGATAATGAGAAAAGTATTGCTGATAGTAGCGTGCCTGATGGCATTGGCTGTTCAGGCGCAGAAATGGCCCGCCTCCTCCATCCAGACCCATGCGGGGAGTCGATGGTGGTGGCTGGGTAGTGCCGTTGAGGAAGAGGAACTTAGTGAACTGATGAAGGAGTATTCCAGTCATGGCATACGGACGCTGGAGATTACGCCCATCTATGGGGTGAAAGGGAACGAAGCCAAGAATATCGACTTCCTCTCGCCACGTTGGATGGAGGTGCTGAAGCATGTCGAGGAACTGGGCATCAGGAACCGCATGCAGATAGACATGAATACAGGCACAGGGTGGCCCTTTGGTGGCCCTCAGGTGCCTCTCACTGAGGCTGCCTGCCGTGTGATGTTCCGTGTGGATACCTTGCAGGTGGAGCATGTGAGCAGGCTCATGCTGCTGATGAACAGGATTCCTGAAACCACCCTGAACCTCGCACCTACAGCAAGCCTCAAGGCTGCTTCTTCGCTTGAGGATGGCGAAGGAGAGGCCTGGAAGACTGCCAGAGTGCATAAGGTGATGGCCTATAAGCTTGATGCAGAGGCTGCGCCACTGGATCTCACGTCTATGGTGGCAGACAATGTGCTGACGTGGAAATCGAAGGACAGCGATAGCAGATGGCAGGTCTTTACCGTCTATGCAGCACGTACCCAGCAGTTGGTGAATAGGGCGGCTCCTGGCGGAGAAGGATGGGTGATCGACCATTTCGATGCGCAGGCCGTGAAGCACTATCTGGAGCGCTTCGACAAGGCTTTTGCAGACAATAACGTGCCCTATCCAGACACCTTCTTCAATGATAGCTATGAGGTGTATGGGGCCGACTGGACACCTTCTATCTTCAAGGAGTTCGAGAAGCGTAGGGGCTATAAGTTGGAGGAGCATCTGCCTGAGTTGCTGCTGAATCTGGGCGAGAATCCTACGCAGGTGCTTATCGACTATCGTGAGACGCTGAGTGACCTGCTGCTGGAGAACTTCACCACGCAGTGGACGGAGTGGGCACATGCTCATGGCGTGAAGACGCGTAATCAGGCACATGGCTCGCCTGCCAACCTGATCGACCATTATGCAGCTGTAGATATCCCAGAGGTGGAGGGCTTCGGATTGTCCGACTTTGGCATCAAGGGCCTGCGTGAGGATGCAGGGAAGACACGTCCCAACTACTCCGACCTCTCTATGCTGAAGTATGCTACGTCTGCTGCCCATATCACAGGAAAACCACTCACCAGCTGTGAGTCGTTCACCTGGCTTACGGAGCATTTCCGCACCTCGCTCTCTCAGCTGAAGCCTGACATGGACTTGATCTTCTGTGCTGGCGTAAACCGCATGTTCTTTCATGGCACGGCCTATTCGCCTTCAGACGACCCATGGCCAGGGTGGAAGTTCTATGCGTCGATTGATATGTCGCCTACCAACAGCATCTGGCACGATGCTGCCAGTTTCACGGATTATGTGAACAATTGCCAGCGTTTCTTGCAGTGGGGCCAGCCAGACAATGACTTCCTGGTCTATCTGCCTGTGCGTGACATGTGGGCTAAGCGAACGTCCGACTTGCTGATGATGTTCGAGATCAGCAACATGGATAGGAATGCCCCAGAGTTTATCCGCGATGTGCTGCAGATCGACTCGCTGGGCTACGACTGCGACTATATCAGCGACCGCTACCTGATGAGCACCACCTACCAAGATGGGAAGCTCCTGACGGCTGCTGGCGTGGCTTACAAGGCATTGATCATCCCTGGTGAGGTGCGCATGACAGCTGCGCTGAAGGCGCATCTCGACAGCCTCAAGGCACAGGGTGCGCCCATCCTTTACAGCATCGACCAAGCAGCGATGAACAGGTTGGCCAGATCAGAGGAACTGAAGACAGTATGCGGACTCCACATGATACGTCGAAGCAACCCTACGGGCCACCATTACTTCATCTCCAACCTGACGTCTGAAGACGTAGATGCCTATGTGACCTTAGGTGTAGACTTCCGCGATGCCCTGCTGTTCAATCCTCTGAATGACAGCGAGCGCTTCAATGCAGAGATGAGCAATGGCAAGGTGCGTATCCGTCTGCGTTCTGGTGAATCCATGATCCTGCAGACCTATGATACCCCTATGCCAGTCATGGGAAAACAGCCTGTGCTCAACTATGCTGAGACCAAGGACCTGACCAACGTCCCATGGACGCTGACCTTCGCTCAGAGTGCGCCTAAGGTGACCAAGCAGTTCAAGCTCCCCAAGCTGCAGACGTGGGAGACGCTCGATGATGACTCTGTGAAGGTGACCATGGGTACAGGTGTCTATACCTGTCGCTTCACGCTCACCAGAAGGGAAGCTGCCAATAAGTGGGCCATCGACCTGGGCGATGTGCGAGAGAGCGCTCAGGTGTTCGTGAACAATAGATATATAGGTACGGTGTGGTCTGTCCCCTATGTGCTTGAGCTGAGAAACCTGAAGTATGGCACCAACGAGCTGCGCATAGAGGTGACCAATCTTCCTGCCAATCGCATCAGCGACATGGATAGGCGAGGAGTGCCTTGGCGTAAGTTTGAGAATATCAACGTGGTGGATGTGAACTACCAGCACACCACCTATGAGAACTGGGAGCCCATGCCAAGCGGACTGAACAGTACGGTGAAACTTGTAAGGTGGGAATAAAAAGAAAGAAGGAACAACGCACGAGTGAATGGTGTTTATAACCCCAAAGAATAATACAAAAATAACGACAGAAGTAACTAAAAATCCAGTACCAATGCTCACGCACTGGGTTAAGGTTAATTGACTGGAGGGGATGATGCACTATTCAAAAAGCGGACCCATTTCCAGGCGGTTGTCCCTTCTATTATTCTACAAAGGTATGGATTAATTATTAATTATGCAAAGAAAATGCATAAAAATTCACATTATTAGAAATAAACTAAAAACAAACAGGGGCTACCTGTCTTAGACAGGAGCCCCTGCGTTCATTTTATAAGCAACGATTTTATTTCTTATCACCAAAGTGGTTGTAGTCCACAGCCACACGCTGAGCGCGCTTGCTCATGCTTGGGAACCAGATGTCGTCAGCGGTGAGGCCACACTCCTTCACAGCTTGGATGGCATACTCGCAGCGTCCAAAGTTGGCATCCACATTGTTGGTACCGAAGGTGAACTTCAGCCCGCGTGCCTTGGCCTTCTTGATCACGTTGATGCTTGGAATCTTGTAGCGAGGACTGATTTCCATAGCGATGTCATACTTCTCCAGCACGTCCAGCACCTTGTCCACGCGCTCGTCTGTCCAGTACTGGTCATAGTCGTCATTCCAGCCCTGCTCAGGGATGTAGGTAGCGTTGGCATAGATATCAGCAGGCTCGTTGGTCAGGATCTTGATGGTCTGATCCACGATCATGTCCATGTACTGCTGCTTGGTGCGGCCATCCAGATGCACCTCCTCTGGGCGATAGATGCGACAGATGCGGCCCTTGTCCACCACTGTCATAGCGTCAGTGAACAGGTAGTCGAACTTGTTCAGCACCTCTGGAGAGAACTGCACGATCCAGCGACGGCCTTCGCCCTGCACACCCATGAGGAATGCCTCAGGCTTCACCTCGTCGTAATACTCTATGGCTTCCTGATCATCCTTCAGCATACGGCCTACGCCACCTTCACCCACGTTAGGAGCCACACCATAGTTGATGCCATAGTTCATAGACATAGCGTGAGCCTGCTCTTTGGTCAGGCCGCCCTTCAGGTGCACGTGATAGTCTATCACAGGGAAGTTCTCCTGCTGCAGGCGGATTACCTGGTCAGTGGTCTCATCGATGACAGGCATCGTGTCGTTAGGGTTCACCACACCGTCATGCAGCATGGTCACGCTCAGGTTGCGGAACTTCACGTCGCCCTTCTTGCCCACCAGTGCGAAACCGCCACGGCCCAGCACCTTGTCCTTGTTGGCCTCTGTGCGATAAGGCTGGTCAGGCTCCGTATAGCACACCACATCCGTGCCGTTGATCTTGATAGAGATGTTCTTCTCGCGCACAGCGATGTCGAAGTCGAACCACTGCCCGTCTTCACCCAGTGAGCGATACAGATTACGTACCGTAGAGAGGCTGCCCGTCTTGCGGGTGCCGTCGATGTCGCCATTGTGGAACAGTACCTCATAGCCCTTCTGGCCGTCGGAGTGGAACAGCAGGGAGGCCTCTGCGCCGTTCTCTGCGTAAGCCTGGCCCTTCAGGTCGAAGTTGCGATAGTCGCCACCAGATGTCAGCGTCTCACCAGCAGTTACGCTGATCTCATCGCCCTTCACGCTACCGTTGGTAGTCGATTTCCAGCTTTTCAGCGCCGTAGGCACGTCGTAGCTTGGGCCACATGCAGCAAACATCAGGACGGTCATGAGTCCTGCAGCTGCCTTAGAAAAGATTGTCTTCATTGTTGTTTATTATTTAGTGATACATTCTTAAAAGTGCTCAAAATTACGAATTAAATAGATTGCTTGTTTGTTATGAGCCTATTTTTTTGCGGTTTGAATAAAAACTCGCCTTAAGACAATGAAATCTGGAGAAAAAGTGATTATTTTTGCACCTCAGAAACTATAACTCTTACAAATATGAAAACGAAACATTTCATCTTCTCTGTGATGGCGCTCTTGGTGCTGCTCACTACGCCTTCACAGGCATGCACCAATCTCATCGTGGGCAAGGCTGCCTCTGTCGACGGCTCCGTGATCTGTACCTATAATTGCGACGGCTACGGCTTCGCAGGCTCCATGAGCCGCACCCCAGGCGGGCGCCATGAGGCAGGCGAGATGATCGCCATACGCGAGTGGGGCAGGGGAGCCATACGCGGCTACATCCCACAGGTGGAATACACCTACGATGTCATTGGCTACATCAACGAGAAGCAGGTCAGCATCGTAGAGACCACCTTCGACGGCCGTCTGGAGCTGCAGAACCCTGAGGGCTGGCTCGACTATGACACCATGATTCATCTGGGTCTGGAGCGCGCTGCCACCGCCCGCGAGGCCATCGTCATCATGACCGATCTCCTGCAGGAATACGGCTATAGCAGCACGGGTGAGACCATCACCGTGTGCGACAAGAACGAGGCTTGGATCCTCGAGATCATGGGCAAGGGCCCAGGCGTGAAAGGCGCTGTGTGGGTGGCCGTCCGCATTCCAGACGATTGCATCTCTGCCCATGCCAACCTCTCCCGCATCCGTCAGTTCCCCCTCAAGGATCCTAACAACTGCCTCTACGCCAAGGATGTCATCACCTTCGCCCGCCAGAAAGGTTACTTCAGCGGCAAGGACGAGGACTTCAGCTTCCGCGATGCCTATTGCCCCATCTCCTTCTCTAAGGTGCGCTATGCCGATGCCCGTGTGTGGAGCTTCTTCCGCCACCACTACGATCAGGCCGAGATGGACAAGTACCTGCCCTACATCAATGGCGACTATAGTGAGTATGACCACCTGCCCCTCTACATCAAGCCCGATCATAAGCTCTCCGTGCGCGACATCATGAACGATATGCGCGACCACTACGAAGGCACGCCGCTCGACATGACAGCCGATATGAGCGCAGGCCCTTGGAGCTCTCCTTATCGCCCCATGCCTATGAACTGGGAGGTCGATGGCAAGCAGTACTTCCGTGAGCGTGCCATCGGTACCCCTCAGTCGGCATTCACCCTCGTCAGCCAGCTCCGTGGCTGGCTGCCCGATGATGTAGGCGGCATCATGTACTTCAACTGCGACGATGCCAACATGATAGCCTACGTGCCCATCTACTGCTGCGTGAATGAGGTGCCAGAGGCCTTCCGCAGGGAGAACAACCAGAGCAATGAGTTCAGCGAGCAAAGCGCCTTCTGGGTGAACAACGTGGTGGCCAATATGATCTATCCGCGCTACAGCGTCATGATAGGCGACCTCCGCGAGGCCCAGCAGGAGCTGGAGGACTTCTACGCCGCCGATCAGGAGCAAGTCCTGAAGGACATCGAAGGCCTCACCAAGCGTGAGAAAGTGGCCTACCTCACCAGCAAGTCGGCCGCCTACACCGCCCAGATGATGCAGCGTTGGGACAAGCTCTTCCGCCTCATAGCCGTGAAGCACAACGACCAGATCATGAAGCCGTCGGAGAATGGTGTCATCGCCCCTGGCCGCTACACCACCCCCGGCTACGACCAGCGCTACCGTGAGCAGATCAGCCGTGACACAGGCACCCGCTACGTGATGCCAGAGTCAGGCGACATCAAGTCGCTCTGACGGCATAGCAAATCCTCTCCGCGCTTCGCAGCACAGAGAGGATTTTAATCTTTGCATCTTTGCATCTTTGCATTTTTGCATTTTATCGTTCAAACGCTAACTGGTGTCCTTGCTCTATTGCTTCTTCAGGTACCTCAGTCTTGTGGGCGGGGCAGGGGCGAAGCTCGCTTTTGGCATCTCGATAGTCAACCAATCCAATTTTGGCTCCGTTGACTTTCACCCATGCGGTTCTTGACTCTCGTACAGCCGGCACATGCCCAGCCAGCCCTGTCAATGGCTGGTATTGTTTACCTTGTCCATCTGCCGTGGTCCCGACATGAAACAGACGAAGTGCGACATGCGACATGCTACATTTGCTGTTTCGCATGTGCAACGTGAATAGTTACAAATCCTAAGGAATATATTTTACTTATTATATTATAATATATATATTATAATATAATAAGTAAGGTATAATGTCACATTTCTTGGTAGTGGTAGTGAATAGAGCAAATGTAGCATGTCGCATGTCGCACTTCGCGGGCAGAAATCACGAAAACGGGTTTCGCGGGGCGTGAAAGTAAGTTTCTCTGCCGATGAAAGTAAGTGTCTTTTTGGGCTCTCTAAGCTTGACAATGCCCCTCTGATTTCGTATCTTTGTGGTGTTGTTCGAAGAGCAATTTTTGCGGCTGTGCACAAGCGCAAAATTTTCTGTGTGCACCAGCAAAGTTTTCTGTGCGTAGCGGCAAAATTGGGTGGAAAACGGCAATGGAAAATTGGATGCTATGAATAAGACCTACAAAATAGAGAAATATGAGGCTGAAATTGAGGCTAAGGCCTACATAGAGGGATTCCGCAGGGCGGAGTATTTCATACAGTTCTGCCAGCAATGCAGGAACTATGGGCATAGGTATGGGTGCCCGCCCTTCGAGGCTGACTCGCTGACTTTGATAGAGGGCTATGACAGGGTGCGACTGCTGGGGGTGAAGATGACGCCTGAGGATAAGACGCTGCCGCTGGAGGCGGCGGGCGACCTGATGGTGCCTGTGATCGGTGAGCTGAACGAGGAGCTGCTGGCGCTGGAGCAGGAGCTGGGGGGCTATGCCTTCGGATTCGTGGGGACTTGCCCGTATTGCGGTGGGGCGCCCTGTGCCAGGATAGAGGGCAAGCCTTGCAGACACCCTGAGAAGGTGCGCCCATCGCTGGAGGCCATCGGATTCGACATCAGCCAGACGGCAAAGGAATTGCTGGGGCTAGACATCAAGTGGAGCCACGACGGACGGATACCTGAGTATCTGACCCTGGTCTGCGGTATCTTCTATAGGGAGCAGGGATAGCTCCTAAAACCTAAAGAGGTGGAACCACCTGTGCTTGGGCTTCACTTCTTCTGCCAACCCTTCGGGCTGGGCTTCTTCCTTCACGGTATAGATCTTGGTGAGCAGGGAAATGACCTTAGTCCAAGCCCCTGTGCCTACACGCTGCGGAATCTCTGCCAGCAGCACGGGGAAGTTCTTCAGCGCCTGAATCATGGCATCCTTGCGCACGTGGGCGGCCTTCACGCCACGCAGCTCTCGCGCCCCCTTCTTGAGGTAGGAGCGGGTGACGTAGCCTATGCGGAGCGTCATGATGGTGTTGGCTATGCCGTCGAGCACGGAGTCTATGGCGATGCCTGGTATCTTGATGCTCTTCATGAGCTTGGTGAAGTCTACGTTGCCTATGTTGATATCGGCCAGGTCGAAGGCAGCCAGATCCATGTCGCTGATGTCGATATCCGCAGCAGCAGAGGCGGCCACATCTACGTCGGTGAGGCTGTCTGTCACCCCGTCGGCCAGGCTGTCTGACGAGTCGGTCAGCTGGATCTCGATGCCGTCTGTATCGATGGCACCAGAGATGAAGTAGCTGAAGAACGAGGCGAAGAGGATGCGCCCGTACTGCTTGATGAGCTGCGCCTTGGTGGGGCGGAAGCCAGAGGCACGGATGATGTCCTCTATCATGCGATAGTTGAGTATCAGGGTGGTGAGCGCATCGAAGCGGTCGCTCTGCGAGATGGCCGTGACGATGAACACCTTGGAGCCGTAGTTCATGATGCGGCGGTCGGCTCCCTTGAGGCGGATATCGAGCTCCTGCTGCAGGAAGGCCTTCAGGGCGCTGATGTCACCCGTGGCCTTGAGGGTTTCCAGCTCACGCTGCAGCGCTGCCTGATGCACTTGGCGCTTGGCCTCGGGCAGGTAGTAGCAGTTGCTGCAGAGGCGTGTGGCGAAGCGGGTGAGGCACTTGCGATACTCCTCATCGGAGAGACCCTCGCCCTGCTCCTCGATGGTGAGGGTGGGGAACTCTGGCGTGCTGAAGATGAGGTACATGGGGTAGAGCACCAGGTAGAGGAAGAGGCCGAACAGCAGCAGGTAGAAGGCATACTCCAGATAGGGCACACCAAGCAGGGCCGTCAGCTTCTCGCCGATGACGATGACATTGCCCAGTATCACGATGACGGTGATGACCAGGAACAGCACGCTGATGAGGATGAGGGCTTTCTTCATAGGCATCAGTATTTCACGTTGCGCACGCTCTTCCAGTCGATGTCCTTAGTGCTCTGCGCCACCTTGGCCGTAGGTATCACGGCACCCTTGCGCACCAGTATCACGGCTTCCAACTTATCAGTGGTGATGTCATGCCAGCCTGCCTGATAGGTCTTGCCCGTCTGATAGTCCACCCAAGCGCCGCCAGGCAGATAGACCTTGCGCGTGTAGTGCTGCAGGCCTGTGGTGGGGCGTGAGGTGGTGTCGTTGTAGTTGTGCGCAGGGGTGATGACCTCCTGTGGGGCATCGAAGATAGGTGCCACGAGGATGTCGCTGCCGAAGAGGTACTGGTCTTCTACCATCCAAGCCACGGGATCCTGCGGATATTCGATGAACATGGCCCTCACCATGGGCAGGCCCTTCTCTGTGCACACCTTGGCTTGCTCTACGATGTATGGCATCAGGGCGTACTTCATCTCTGCAGCGGTGCGATAGTAGTCGGTGAACGCCTGGTTGTAGAGCCAAGGCTCTGTAGGAGGCGCTCCGTGGCTGCGGGTGTGGGAGGTGAGGAAGCCGAAGGGCAGCCAGCGGCGATAGAGGTCTTCCTGAGTGGACTGCACGAATCCGCCCATATCATGGCTCCAGAAGGAGAAGCCTGAGAGGCCGAAGCTGAGGCCTGCATGCAGCGTAGAGAGCATGGCTTCGTTGGTATTGGCCGCATCGCCTCCCCAGTGGAGCGGGTAGCGCTGGGAACCTGCCCAGGCTGAGCGTGCCCAGATCACGGCTCCATCGTCTTTCTGCACGTCCTTTGTGACATCCCACACCGCTTTATTATAGCGCACGGGGTAGAGGTTGTGCTCATAGAGTCCGCCTCGCCCATTGTGGTAGAAGCCATCGTAGGGGGCACCCTCGCCAAAGTCCACCTTGATGGCACCCACGCCCATGTCGAGCAGGCTGCGCAGGTGGTCTTGGTACCACTTCACGGCCTCAGGGTTGGTGAAGTCGAGGCAGGCATCCTCATAGGGCAGTGAGCCATCGGCATTGCGCACCACGAGGTCCTTGTCTATCAGCTCTTGGTAGAACACATTGTGCTGGGTGAAGTAGGGGAGCTGCCAGAGGCTGATGTGGAAGCCGTTGTCAAGCAGGTCGCTCACCATCTTCTGCGGATCGGCAAAGCGGTCTTCAGCGAACTTATAGTCGCACTGCCAGTCAACGCCAAACCAGCCTGTGTCGAGGTGGATCACATCGGCTGGGATGCGGTTGGCCCTGAGCTGGGCAGCGATCTCGTAGGCATCCGTGTCGCTCAGGTAGGTGATGCGGCTCATCCACGTGCCGAAGGTCCATACAGGCGGCATAGGGCTCTTGCCCACCAGGTCGGTATATTCATCGAGGATATCGGCTGGGTTGCCAATGAAGAAGAAAAAGTCGATGGCTTCATCAGCCATGAAGAGCTTGGTGGCTCCCACGTAGGTGGCCCCGAAGTCGCACGTCACAGGGGCAGAGGTGTGCATGAACACGCCATAGCCGCGATTGGAGAAGTAGAACGGCACGGGCTTGTACATCTCGTCGGTCTCAGGACCCTGCGGGTCGGTGACGAAGAGGTTGACCTTCTGTCCCACCTTATTAAGACCAGTAGGCGACTCCCCACAGCCATAGATGCGCTCGCCAGTCTTGAGGCTGAAGACGGGGTTCAGGCTGCGCGAGTTGTCTGTGCCGCTCTTCTTGAAGCCGAAGGGCAGCAGCTTCACCTGGCTCACCCAGTTGTCATCCTGCGCCCACGTCTGCGTGAGCACCTTGCCAGAGGCATCCTTCAGCACCATTCGCCAAGGGTCCTTCTGTATGGTGAGCGAGCCCTGAGGGCTGGTATAGGTGATCTCCTGATCATTCTCCGCGCAGGCCCACTGCGCATGGGGATCGCTGCGTAGGAACTGCGGAGAGAGCATCACTTCCTCTGTCTCCTTAGGCGGCACCAGTGAGGTGAGCATCCTGACCCTGACGGTGCGGTCGGAGATGAAATCCACCTTGAAGCGGAAGGCAGGATCGTTCTCATAGCCGCTGGCAGGGAAGTCCTTCATCTGCAGCTTGTCCATCACTACGGTATTGGTATTGAATGCCTGTCGAGGTTCGAGGCTGTAGCGCCCCCACTGCACCTGTCCCTCCCCAGTAGAGGTATCAAACTGTGCCAGCTTCTCGGCAAAGAAATAGGTGGCCGTCATGTCTACATAGCCTCGGCTCATGTCCTTGGCTTGGTTCATCAGCTGTGCGGAGGCTGGGCTGATGAACGTGAAGGCCAACAAGATAGGAATAATGCTTTTTCTCATTTTCAGTGTGTCTTTTTAGTATCGTTTATGCAAAGTTAAATATTCTTTTGGATAGTTAGTGCGATGGTCTAGGTTTTTTTCAGACGGATAATTTGGCAATTTGTAGATAATTGCTTATGTTTGTAGTACCTTAGATAACTTTAAAACATACCATGACTATGACCGAACAAGAGACTATGAGGGGGCAGCAGCTGCCTACGGTAGAGGAAGTCTTCGCGTGGATGCGGAAACTCTACGACGAGAGTTATTCAGGACTCACGAAAACTGAAAAGAATGAGCAGCACATGTACGGAACGATGGTCACCACGCCCAGTGACAAGAAATTCATCGTCCGCATGCTGGATGAGACCAGTCAGGTGCGTGACACCCAGAAGCTGGCCATCCGCGTGAAGGAGCTGATAGACCAATACGGCATTCCAAAATTCCTGAGTACAGGCGACCACTTCCTCTTCTGGATGTATCAGAAATTCGCTTACCTGCCCTTGTTCAACTGGGTGGCTGTGCCCATCATCAAGTGGAGGCTCAGACGTGACACCAGCCGCGTGATCATCGATGCCGCCCGTCCGCACCTCACGCGGCACCTGGCTACGCGCTTCGACCAGAACATAGGGCAGAACGTCAACCTGCTGGGCGAGGTGGTGCTGGGCGACGGCGAGGCCGACAAGCGCTACTACTCCTACCTCGATGCGCTGAAGGAACCAGACATCAACTATATCTCCGTGAAGATCTCTGGCATCTATGCCCAGACACACGCCCTGAACTACAAGGAGTGCTTCCCTGAGCTGGTGCGACGCATGTCGGAGCTCTACCAGACGGCCATAGACCACCCCTATACCGACCCAGAGGGCGTGACGCGTCCGAAGTTCATCAACCTCGACATGGAGGAGTATAAGGACGCACACCTCACCATGAAGCTCTTCAAGGACGTGCTCTCACTGCCTCAGTTCAAGATGATGAAACCCAACGCGAGGATCGCAAATGTAGCTCGCGGAGGTATTGTAAACGAGGATGATCTCTACACTGCATTGAAGGAGAAGATCATCGCAGGTGCGGCATTCGATGTATGGTGCAACGAGCCTCTCACGGATGATGAGAAGAAGCTCTTGGAGCTGGACAACCTTGTGACGACACCCCACCTCGGAGCCTCGACCGTTGAGGCACAGGAGAGGGTCGCGATCGAGGTCGCAGAGCATGCGGTCATGTATCTGAAGGATGGAATCGTCTCCAACGCGATCAACGCTCCCAGGGGAGCGCTCGATTCCGAGACGGAGCCCTACATGCCCCTCGTGAAGACGATGGGATCCATCATTCAGCAGATAGTCGGAAACCATCCGTTAAACAAACTCGAGATCTCCTACTGCGGAACACTTGCGAAGAAGCAGACCAAGCTGCTGACAGTGACGACCATCATCGGATACCTCGAGGGAATCATCGGAACGGCCAACATGATCAACGCCCTTCCCATTGCGAAATCGAAGGGGATCGAGATCTTCGAGGCCAGCAACGAGGTAGCAAAGGATTACTCAGGATTCGTTGAGATGAAATTCTCATACAACGGAATGACACGCTCGCTCAGGGGAACCGTCATCGGCGGAAGCCCGAAGATCCTCGGACTCGACGAGTATGCAACTGACATCACTGTCGCCGACAAGATGATCTTCATCAGGTACAACGACACGCCCGGAGTCATAGGGGCCGTCGGTAATGCCATCGGTGAGGCCGGTATCAACATCGCCCACATGGCGGTCGGAAGGGCCCACGGTAAGGCAACGATGTTTCTGACCATCGATCAGGATGTACCCGACGAGGTCATCAACAAGATCGAGACCAAGGTCGGTGCGGAAGAGGCGAAGTACATCAGGATCAGCCAGTGATACAATGGGAATTGTCACAGTAGATGATCTCACTCAGGCCATCAAGAATAGTATCGATGACTCTCATGCGATGGTGGAGGAGCAGGCATATGAGCTTGCCCACCACGTCCTGAATTTCTTCGGATACTCTGACAGGATCATCGATAACATCCTCGAACCAGAGGACCGTGATGCATTCTACATGTTAGAGGACGCCGGCATCCTCACGACGGAGAGGGAGGAGACCACCCTTTACGACGGAAGGGAATGGAGGATCCACTATTGGCTGTTCAGAAGGGATAAGATCGCTTATCTCATGGCGAACGCCAGGACGAAGAGATCCGACACGGTTGAGGAGGATTTCGTATACGCGGACCTTCCCGACGATGTCTGGCAGAGAGGCGGCAGCGAGGCCGCATAAAACCATGGATTATTTTCCCTACGAGTACCGTCCGGGACAGAAGGAGCTCATAGAGTTCATAGAACGGACGGTACGCGACCGTAGGTGCGCCGTCATCGAAGCAGGCACAGGTACCGGAAAGACGATAACATCCCTGTGTGGCGTATTACCTTACGCCAAGGACCACAATATGAAGGTGGTCTATCTTACAAGAACGAAATCCCAGCAGAAGCAGGTCATCCGTGAATCCACTGCGATAGGGAACGACATCCTATGCGTTGCGGTGCAGGGACGTTCAGCGGCATCCTGTCCGTTGAT
Organism: uncultured Prevotellaceae bacterium; assembly: GCA_937891085.1. Classification (GTDB taxonomy): domain Bacteria; phylum Bacteroidota; class Bacteroidia; order Bacteroidales; family Bacteroidaceae; genus Bacteroides. Next base: position 20,162 of record CALAEY010000086.1, read on the forward strand.
GAGGGAGGATCCCGATCTTGCATCAGGGAATGCTGAAGAGATCTCCAAGTTATGTTCCGTCTACAAACGCAAGAAGGACGGGCAGTGCCACTGTAGGTATTATTCGAACATCGAAGGGGCGGATGTCGAGCAATGGGTGCAGGTGATCAGGGATCAACATCCAGATCCCGAGGATTTCGCACAGATGTGTGAGAATTCCATGCTATGCCCCTATGAGCTGATGAAGCTCATACTCCCATATGCGGACGTCATCGCGGTCCCTTACCCATTCGTCTTCATGCCGATGGTCCTGGACAGATTCGTGGAGTGGATGGGCGTCCCATTGTCCAGCACTATCCTGATAATAGATGAGGCCCACAACCTTCCCGATTATCTGAGGGATGTACAGACCTTCGAGTATACGGAGAGGGCCATGGATCTCGCATCGAAAGAGGCGACTGAACACGGTGACTTCGAATTACAGGAAGGTATAACGGTCACGGATCTCGTAGCGGTCCTGAAGGAGATCCTCGCATACGCACAGAAGGAGTATCTCATCGATGAGGACGGTATGCTCCCACCCTATTTCCTAGAGGATGAGCTCATGTCCAGATTGGGTGTGAGTTCTGTTACCATAAGGAGGATGTGCAAGGCGATGGAGGAGATCGGCGATGGGATCATGGAGAAGAAGAAGGAACGTCGTAAGCTTCCGAGATCCTACATCCATTCAATGTCCAGATTCATAAGGGCATGGGCAGACGGCGATGAGGACAATTATGTTAGGTTGGTCGTGAAGGAGAATGACAATCCCATGTTCCAGGCATATTGCATGGATCCATCGGGGGCTTCTGCACCTTTGGTGGATTGTTTCTCATCCATCCATATGTCAGGAACTTTACAGCCTCTGGAATCATATGAGACGGAGTTGGCCTTGGATAGGGTCAACAAGCTATGCCTCGACAGCATATTCCCCAAGGAGAACCTTCTCACCCTCTATACCGACAGGGTAACCATGAAGTATGAGGAACGCGAGCTCGCTCAGAATTACCAGACCATGATGGAGATGGTCGTTGAATGTGTGAATGCCGTGAAAGTAAACACTGCCGTGTTCTTCCCATCTTACAGTTTCATGGACAAGATGATCGATGACGGACTCGTTCAGAATCTGAGGAGGGATGTCGCGTTCGAACAGAGAGGGATGACGCAACCCGAATTGATGTCGGTGTTCGAGAATTTCAAGACATCCGATGGCGGTGTACTGTTCTGTGTCACCGGTGGGAGGATCAGCGAAGGATTGGACTTCCCCGATAAAGCCTTGGAACTGGTCATCCTTATCGGTATCCCTTATCCGAAGCCAACGGCGAAGATGCGCGCCATGCGCAGATATTATGATATCAGGTTCGGGGATGGGATGCTGTTCACATCCACCATTCCCACTGTCAGGAAGATGAGGCAGGCAATAGGCAGGCTGATAAGGTCCGAGACGGATAGAGGTGTGGCGGTCATAATGGATCGTAGGGCTGCAGGGCTGAGAGGATTACCTACACAATTGTGCGATGACATCCCTTCCATGGAAAGGGAATTCTTCCATTATCAGAAATATCAATGATCTTCAGCGTCATCACTGAACTTTCAATGATTGATAACGCTATCGCATTTGAGCGGTTTCCAAGGAATCAATCGGTGTGTGTACTGATTTTGATATATGTCCAGGGTCATGATAGCTCATAGAGGACCTTTGCATTGGATGAGACAATCAAATAGTTCGCTTTTTATCTTGAACATCTATGACAGGTTCATGCAACCCAGGAAGCATCAGCGTCTGGACATCGGCATCGCATTGCTGATCGAAGGCACCTGCATTCAATCCATATTGAGAGGGAGCAACGCTCTTGATTTCCTGAGCAGCGTATCGATGTATACGGTTATGGCTAGCATATTCGCTGGTCTGCTAGTGACCGCATACATACGCCTCAAAGACGATCAGATCTTCGATCCATTGAACTCCGAATTGGATGAGGATTGAATCAAGCACTTACACCTTCTTGATCGTCTCGAAAGTAGTGAAATCCGGCGGCCTTATCAGTGCATATATTGAGGTCATTCCGTCATAGAATCCAACCGGTATCATCAGAATGAACATCATCGCAGATATGGCACCGGATTTCATGAACGCTGCGCCGAACATATAGTAGGAGTAGAAGCACAAGAGGTTCACCACTGCGACAAGATGTGTGAAGTCTGAGAGGTTAGGATCGAATATCACCATATACGGGAACAAGAATAGACAGATGAGGCCTAGGAAACCGTTCAGATACATGTACATGTAGAAGAGCCAGGTCTTCAACGAAAGTCTTCTGACCACCCCGTGGTTATTCATCAGGGACCAGAACCATCTGCGACGTTGTTTGTAATAATCCGTGACAGATGTGGGAGGGGCTATGTAGATGTGCCCATCTGGTATCGTACTGAAACCGTATTTCTTGGCCACCTGCAGACCCATTATCAGATCCTCGGCCCCGTATGTTCCGTAATCCCATCCAATATCATATTCGACGTCGGCACGGACGACCAATCCTTCTCCGTGTACGAACTGCGGACGGTTCTTCTCGTTGCACTTCTTGCACCACGCCTCACAATTCGATATCCTTACGATGTCAGAGAACGATGAGAACATGTGCACTCCCCATGCGCGCAGTCTTATACAACCCTGTCCGCCTCCCGAATCGAGATAGTCTCTTACATACGTAACTTCGACACTTGAACCTTGAAGTCGATAGCTGAAGCTAACAGACTGAGGTTGATGATCTCAGTCGCAAACGTAACCCAAGAGATATTGCGGATTGATCTCCAGTGTATCTGTCAAATCGAATAGTCTGCCGGTTACCTTAGGGGGACCTTGAAGCCTAAGGCTGTTCTCGCTGCGGGAATAAAGGACGATCGTGTTCTGCACCTCATTGGCGAGGTTGTACATTGTGAGTTGTCTGCCATCCAAAAGGGTCTTGGCTCTTTTGAACATCGCATCCGCGATGTTCGATATCAGAACTGCTATCGAAATGACAAACATCATCGCGTTCTCCCTGGAAGGAGTCTGTAAGAATATGGAATTCATGCCCATGCCTGATTTCATGAACCGGAATGACTTCTCCACCTTGTACTCTTGGTTGTAATAGGTTAGCACGGATTCATTAGAGAATACAGTCATCTCATCAGATGTCCTCCCTTCATCAGGACCGGGAAGATTCGTGACAAGGACAACGGTCTGCTCAATTTCTGCCTTACGTCTGATGTTGGGCTCGGAAATCAGAGGTTCGAGTCTCAGCTCCCACCAATCCGGAACATCCTCAGGATGTTCCGTCTGATAATGGGCGGTGCTGATATTGAACGAAAACGGGCCCATAGGGTCCAACCCAAGACCGGCGAAGGCCTCGAGAGCCTCTTCTTCGGTGGAGAAACGTCTGCCTTTGAACGATTCGCATACTTCAACAGCATCCTCTTGGGCCTTGGAGCGAATGCGTTCCATCGACCTTTCGACTTTGGCGTCATGGCGGAAAGCGACGAACCTCAGCGTCTCTTTCCTATTCTTGGCCATATCGAGTTCCATCTCCGTATCTGCCATCCACAGACCGCGCTTTCTCGCCTTGTGCATTTTAGTGTCCACAGACCATTCACGTATCCTGTCACGGGCTTTGCCCGTGAACGTCTCGGAGCATTTCGAGACGAAATGCATCCCCATGTCGATCATCTTGCAGATGTTCCCCTTAGTGGCCAGTTTGCAATCCCCTACCATGATCATCTCTTCGAGCTCATCGTCGGAGAATATACGCTTGAAATCGTCAAGCGTGTTGCTGTCCATCACCGAATCAGAACTGTTCCCACTGTATGGCTTCATGTATCTGATGACGCAGTTGCCGTTGGTGACGATCTGAAGCTCATACTGCAGCAGATCATTCCGCTTATCCTTGGCATGGCCGCCGTGCCTGGGCACGGCCGCACCTTCTTTGTCAGGTTCATGTGCCATGCCACTGAACGAGATGTTCGTTGAATCCATGTGATATACATTCGACTGAAAACCATACTTTGCAATGGCCAGACCCGCGCATTCTGAGAACAATTTCGTCAGGTCCGTATCGAACAACGTGTCCAGCCCTCTGGCGAGAGCCGTGTCGTACAGATCATCCTGGGTGACGTTCTGTCCGAAGAGGCGATCGGTCGGAGCCGTGTTGTATGCCTTCTCCACCATGTACAGAGGCAGTTTCTTGCCGACGTTGAACGTCGGCCCGATCAGAGCCTTTACAACCATTCCCGGAGACAGAATCCTCCTCTCCGGATCATAATTACAGCGTTGGTCGATGAGACGTCTCATTCCGGAGGACTCGAACAGGCCCATCCCGATTGCATTCGCTGCAGGGATCCCTTCGTAATCTAGCCCTGTGTGCAGGATTTTCATCTTCTCCAGTCCCGTCGTCCCATCTCCTTCCTAGCTTCCGATTGTCATTTTTCAAGTTTAAGAATTATAATTTAACCAGCTATTGCTGGTTAAATATATATTCTTAGATTTAAATGTGATGAACAAGGTTGTCACTAAGACTGAAAAACCAGCTGTATTAGCGGATGCTATCTTTGGAAAATCCGATCGAGTAGATTACGGGAAAAGAATCAATGACGTGTTGAAGTCACGACATATTCCAGATAGGGTCTGTCCACTACACTGTCGTCATCAAGGTGGACGATATACGTTTCCTTGCCGTATCCCATTTCATGGAGGACCTGAATGCCGTAATGCATCGCACGCATCTTGCATCTTGAATGGTTGTCACACGTGTAGTTGGAAGGGACTGTAATCATATCGCACGAATACTCGAAATCATCCCTTTCCTCCTTCAGGACGAAGATATTGGATGCGATACAGTAATGACCAATCTTCTTGATTATCTTCTCGACCACGTCAATGGCCATCCCGTTGGTGGTTATCACCACTATCACATTGTTGGGTCTTTCAAGACGTCTCTTCCCGGCCTTTATCTTCTCATCCGTAACGATCATGCTGTAAATGATGAGATACATCTGATATACGGCGAACGGAAAGTAGACTAGGAGCATACAGAGTAAAGCGATCTCCACGAAATCGGGATTGGATAGATCCGGGAACAGCATCGATATGTCCAGGTTTATAAAACTTGATAAATCATTCTGAACAACTTTCGAGAGTTGTCTGTACTTTCAGTGTGTACCCGGGGTCATTTAAAGTTCAACATTATACTATTTTTCAGACGTTCCAGACCTTCCATCAGAAGACTTCTGGGGCATGCGATGTTCATCCTGATGAATCCCTTGCCATCTGAACCGAATATGGAACCGTCCGAGAACATGACCTTAGCATTCTTGGTCAGAAGATCAGCTATGTTGGAACCATCAGGTGTTTCGTAAGGGATACGTATCCAAAGAAGGTAGGTAGCTTCGTTATGGAACAATTCCAGTTCAGGCAGATTCTCCTTCAAGAACGATCTTACGATATCTCTATTGTCGAATATGTATTCACGAACGTCGTCCAACCATTCCTTTCCATATCTGAATGCAGAAATCGTAGCATCCACGGAGAACGTGTTAGGGGAAGATACGCCGTTGCGCTTGACCCCATCGAATACTTTCTGACGGAGTTCCTTGTTCGGAACAAGGATCATCGAGCTTCTCAATCCGGCCATGTTGAACGATTTCGTAGGTGCTATGCAGGTGATACCAATCTCCTTCGCTGTATCAGAGACCGATAGGAAAGGAACATAATCGATCCCGGGTTCCGTCAGATCACAGTGTATCTCATCGGAGATGACGGTGACACCGTGCTCCTTACACATTTCCGCGACCTTTATGAGAGTATCACGATCCCAGATCCTTCCAACAGGATTGTGGGGATTACATAATATCATGAGTTTGACCTTCGGGTCGGAGAGGCCTTTCTCCAGAGCTTCTAGATCCATAACGTATCTGTCCCCTTCGATCCCGAGGGAGACCTCCTTCGGTGAACGGTTCGACTCAAGGATACATCTGAAGAAGGTGTTGTATGCCGGCGTCTGAAGGAGGATGAGTTCATCAGGTCCGGTCATGCTTTGGATGATGCTGTTGATGGCCGGTATCACACCTGTGCAGAAGATCATCCACTCCCTCCTTATATCGAAATCGTGGCGAGATGACCACCACTCCATATAGCTTTGGTAAAGGTCTTCGGGAATGATCGGATAACCATAGATTCCAGATTCCGCCCTTCTCATCACAGCATCCTTGATGCATTCCGCAACTGGGAAGTCCATGTCGGCTACCCACATCGGAATAGTGTCGTTAGGCGAAGTATCCCATTTCAAGGAATCAGTTCCATGACGGTCGATGACGGAGTCGAATTCTGGTCTCATTAGTAATATAATATCAATAATAGGTTTCAAAGTTACTATGGTAGCGTTCGTGTTACAGAATCTGGGTTCGACATTATTATCTATCGAATCCGTTGTACGACCGCATATGGAGATTATTGTCGAACCAGAGGTCGTCGATCTCATCACCAATGCCGATTGTGATTATCGCGTATGTACCGCTTGTCTCGGTCCAGCCTTGGTCCCAACTTCAGTCAAAGGTCCAAAAAGTTCGGATGTTCAGATCCCTGTCGGGAACCACATCCTATACATCTCACAGTATGTAGCTCGTTACATCTCTCGTGTGACCATCGATATGGAATACGATGATGACGAGATCGATGCCTGTCCTGCCTTCCCGCCGAGACAGTACAGGAATCACTGAATCAGAACAGCATTCTCAGCGGTCCTGTGGGCCAGATCCTCCACATCGATCTTCTGACTCATGGCGACCACTTTCTCGGGATTCGCTTCGGTTATAGGTCTTGTGGGTACGACAAGGCAACCGTTGGTCTGTCTTATGGAGATGTCGAACGTCCCTATCTTCTGGGAGATATCGATGATTTCCAGCTTATCCATACCAATAAGAGGTCTGACAACGGGGAAATCCAACCCGATATTCTCAGATTTGATGTTACGCAGCGTCTGAGAGGCGACCTGTCCGAGCGAATCTCCCATGATAATTCCAGAAGCACCCAGTCTTTTCGCGAGTTCTCTTGCGGTCCTCTGCATGACACGTTTGCACATAACGCATTGATAATGGTAATCGCAGCCGTCCTTGATGATCTGCTGATTCTCTCCGTGGTTCGCCACATACAAGGGAAATCCCTTTCCGGTAACATCCCTCAGGCGTGCCGCTATATCCTGGACTATCGCCATCGATCTATCATCGGTGAACGGACGGTTGTCCATGTGGAGAAGGATGACATCTGCACCGCGCTTACTCATCAGATAGGATGCCACGGGAGAATCGATCCCATTCGACATTAACGCTACTAGCTTCATCAGAGTTCCACGTCGCCGTAATCATCCGCAAGTTTCCTGGGCATGGCGTATTTGCATTCGGGACAGTACAGACCGTCCCCCTTTTTGCTTCTGATCATCTCAGTCTTGCATTTTGAGCACTGGGATCTGATGACACCCAGGTGGTCATCCTTGGTGGTGAGCTGAAGAGCGGGTTTGATGGCCGTTACACGTGCTCTTATGAAATCTCCCTTTCTGAGTTCCTTAGAGACGTCATCGGTGTAACCCTGGGAGATCTTCGATACATGAATCGTGGCGTAGGTCTCTCCTCCGAGCCTCCTGGTGGTGCCGTCCTTGACGAATACGTCGGCTGTTGCCATAGTGTTCCTTATGTCTCCGACGATCCCGTAGACGATGTCCCCAACCTCGAGAACATTCGGGGGGTTGGGTGTTACGACCCTGGCGACGCAGTCCTTATCGTCTAGGACGAGCTCGCCGATCTGTGAGGCGTATACGACGCCGTTCTCTGCAAAAGTTCCCTCTGCGGCCAGATATTCTTCCTCTGAGGCCACTTCTTCACCTGGGAACACGAACTTGGATTCTGTCATGTGAAATCACCTTATGTTGACGACCGCGACGTCAACCGTCTTCTTCGTCTTCGTATGGAATGAAAATGTATGAGGGATTTCGTACTTATAGATTTTATAATAAGGGATGTCACGGCCCTTTCTCTTGCAGTAATCAGTGACGAAATCCAATGTGTTGGCCATGTGTATGGAGTACACGCATTCCGATAGTTCCATGGCCTTGTCGAGGAAGGCCCTGTCGGCGTTGCGGTTCTGACATCCGAAGGGTGGATTCATGAATATGGTGTCTGCACCCTCATCGACCGATAGGATGTCTTTCTTAGTGAACGATACATCCGCTCCGAATTCCCTCCTGTTCGATTCGGCCACTTCCAATGCTGATCCGGAGATGTCGAATCCAATTACCTGGGTGGCTCCCAGTAACCAGGACTCTATGGAGAACATGCCCGTTCCGCACCCCAGGTCCACGATCTTCAGTCCTTCGACATCCCCTTTGGAGTATGCATCGAAAAGTATGTCCGTGGCGATGACCGAAGGAGTCATATATTGCTCGAGGGCGGGGTCGGGGTCCTTGAAGTTTTGGATCCTCTGCAACTGTATCTCCAG
>CALAEY010000087.1 GCA_937891085.1 uncultured Prevotellaceae bacterium
AAAGACCCCGAAGGGGACGTCTTGCGGCCCTCCCGAAAACGTGAGTGATTCTTAGTGGAAGATGTGCAGCCGGCGAACCTTTCTTTGATTCGTTTCTTTCGTTTCGGGACGAAAGAAATGAATTAGGAGTTTGAGGGCAAAGCCCTCATAAATCAATAAAACTCACACCACGTTTCACTCGCTGGATTCCAAATAGCATTGGGAGACGGTCTGGGAGGGGCACCGGGAGGCAAGACCTCCGCCTCAGCGGCCGACTGGGTGGCACGGGCCTCCAAGACCTCGAGGAAGGCCTTGAGATCCTGCCCCGACTTGGTGCTGAGCTTGATGAACGAATTAAAGTAATAACGGGCACGTTGAAGACTATACACATCACTGTCGGTGCTGTAGCTGATGACATGCTGGCGCCATTGCGTCACCGCCTGCTCCCAGTACTTGTGCAGCAAGGTGCCATAACCGGACTTCATGCAGACCATCTCGTGCCATTCGCCACGATCGGCTGCCATCTCGGCGGCGAAGCGGGAGGTTCTATCATTGAGAGATTGAGAAATTGAGAAATTGAGAGATTGAGAACTTTTTTTAATATTTCCATTTTTCAATGTTTTAATATTCGTCGATGCCGACGTAGTAGTCTTAGTCTTATCTTCTTCTGTATATATGCGTGCGCGTTGGGGCTCCGAGCAACCGCCAACCTGGGGGCAGTTTTCGGCCTGAGGTTGGGGGGTAGGTTGGGGGGTAGGTTGAGGGGTAGGTTGACCCTTCTGAACCATAACCATACCTGAATCTAATGTAATGAACAGACCGAAGTTGTCGAGCACTTGTGTCAGCCTCCGTCGGTCGGCCTTGCGGCCACTCAGGTCATCAATTAATTTCTGGCGGGGGAAGATGCCACCTCCCCAGCCTTCAATCCGTTCCACCATAGTCCAATATACGCCTATGCCGAAATAACCCAGCGCTTCTTGGAGCGCTACCATGCGCGAGTCGAAACTCGCATTGCCGTTGTGTTTAAACCAACTCATAATTTTCTTGTTTTTCTATTGAGTAATTAATTTAATCACACCAAAGTTCGGAATTCTTTTATTCACTGGCAATAGCGGGGTTCTCACATAGGGGAACCCCAAAAATGAAGATTTTAACATTTGAACTGTCAGTGATTATGAAAAAAGTGCCTCCGCTCCTCAATGCAGCGCAGATAGAGCGGTATCTGGATTTCGGAGAATTCCTAGGAAGATGTGTAAAACTACTGAAGACGAACGTGCGCGACCTGTGCCGCAAGTGCCATATCAGCGTGCAATATACGTATCGGAATCGCATCCTGAAACGGGTGCTGGTGGAACTGGAGCATTATGCCAACCTGATGGAGGTGATCAAGGGACTGCTGGAGGCGACTCCGACCAAGGACAACATGGCCTTGCATGCACAGCTGAAAGTGGCCTGGATGGCTTTAGCGGGGTTCTGACGAATAATTATTATCATATATATGTGGATACTATCAAATAAAACATTGATGAAGGACAGTGGGCTGCTGGAGGGATTCTGCGACTATCACTGCCACTTACTACCGGGCGTGGACGACGGGGTGAAGACAGCGGAGATGTCACTGGAGATACTGAGGCTGTGGGAGACTCTGGGCGTGAAGGAGGTGTGGCTCACACCGCATGTCATGGAGGATATACCGAACTCTACGGTAGACCTGCGGACGAGGTTCGAGGGGTTTAAAACGCTGTACGGCGGGAGCATCGGCCTGCACTTGGCGGCGGAGAACATGCTGGACAACCTGTTCGTGGATAGACTGGCAGCTAACGACTTGCTGACACTGGGGACGCGGGGGGATGCGCTGCTGGTGGAGACATCGTATTATAACCCACCGATAGGCATGGAACGTATGGCGAATGCTATCCGCGAGGCTGGATACATGGTGGTGCTGGCGCATCCCGAACGCTATGAGTATATGGAGATGGACGACTATAAGCGGTGGAAGCAGTGGGGCATGCGCTTCCAACTGAATGTGCCGTCGCTGGTGGGGGCTTATGGACCGTTGGTGATGAAGAAGGCCGAAACATTGCTAAGCCGTGGGATGTATGACTTCTGTGGCTCAGATACCCATTCGTTGCACTTCACGGAGTACTTCATGAACAGCAAGATAAAGAAGAGCGTAGTCAAGGAGGTGAAAAGGATAATGGAGAGTGGATTATGAGTTAGCATACTTACGAAACTTAAGCTAAGATCATTTGTAGGAGTATCTTGAAAATAATGATTGTTTTATTTGCCAATTTCAAAAGAATTGGCTATTTTTGTGTCTGGTTGTAAACTCAAAGGATTATGAAGCATATTTGGCGTTGCTTGTGGATGTTGCTGACGGTGGTCTGTGTGGCCTGCGGAGGGGATGACCCGACGGAGGATCCAAAGCCGCAGCCTGTGTCGCCTGGCATACAGATTCCAACAACGGAGAATACCCAGCCTGTGGTCAGGACCACGGGTGGGAGTATGACGCTGATGTTCAGTGCCACGGGGGAGTGGACGGCTACAAGCGACCCTGAGAGTGCCGCCTGGCTGAGCTTCAGCCCTACAAGCGGTGGGGCTGGGACGCACACACTGCTGATGTCTCTGACTGCCAACGACACGTATGACGCACGAGTGGGAACCATCACACTGACGTGCGGCAATGACCGGAAGACAATCTTAGTGACGCAGATGCAGAAAGATGCCCTGATAGTGGCCCTAAACGAGTATCGCTTCGCTAAGGAAGGGGGCGTGCTGGATTTTGAGGTGCAGACGAACCTGGACCTTAAGGTGACGAGCTCAGCGGATTGGCTTACGGAAACAGATACGAGGGCGCTGCGTACGGAGAAGTTGCATTTCACCGTGACTCCCAATGAAGAGGAGGAGGTGCGCATGGGATACATCACGCTGCAGGCGGGCGACCTGACACAGACCATCACGGTGACGCAGGCGGGCAGTCGTGAAGGAGCCAGCTCTGAACGCGAGATACTTATGGCACTGTTTCAGGCTACCGATGGGGAGCACTGGATACATCGAGACAACTGGGGTAGTGACCTCCCGCTGAGCCAGTGGTATGGGGTGAAGACAACGGCCGACGGACACCTCTGGGCACTGGAGCTGAATGACAACGGCTTGAAGGGGTATATCCCTAACGAAATCTGCGGACTGACACGTCTGGGCTATCTCTATCTGGGGGGTAATCAGCTGACGGGGAATCTTCCAGGACAGATAGGGGAGATGCGGGCACTGAGGGCTATCTGGATGGTGGATAACCACCTCTCTGGGGCTCTGCCAGCCTCACTGGGAAATCTGCCTGAGCTCTATTATTTAGCCTTGGCGAACAACCAGCTTTCGGGGAGCATTCCTGCAGAGCTGGGACAGTTGAGCAACCTGCAATGCCTTTACTTGGAAGAAAACTTACTGGAGGGGGAGATTCCTGCTGCCTTAGGAAACCTAAGCAAGTTGGTGGATCTATGGCTCTTTGACAACCAGCTCACGGGGGGCATCCCAGAATCATTGATGGACCTGAACTTACTGAAACGACTCTATATACATGGCAACTTGATGGACGGTACCGTGAGTGAAGCGATGTACTCATCGGACTGGTGGAGCCGCGTGGACCTGAATATCGCACAGCAGGAGGGACATCGACTGCATTTCGAGAACCTGTATGTGTCTTCTGACTTCAGTGCCGACGGACGGGTGGAGTGCGTACAGCGCCATACGCTGGGGAAGGGCATCCCACTGGTGATCACAGGGGACGGATTCTCTGACCGCCTTATCGAGGACGGGACCTTCAAGCAAGCCTACAGCAGGGCAGTGACAGCGTTCTTCAGCAAGGAACCTTATACCACCCACAGGCAGTACTTCGATGTGTATGTGGTGACGGCCGTCTCCGCAAATGAGATGATCGATGAGGATATAGCCTTTGAGACACACCACAGTGGGGCCTTCTACGACCAGAACAGCGACAAGGTGGCTGAGTATGTGGCGAAGGTGCCAGAGCTTGAAGGGAAGTTGGAGAACGTGACGTCTATAGTGGTGCTGCACGAGGGGTGGGGTGGCAGAGTGCATTCAGAATGGTACTCCGATGGGTTCACCATAGGGCTCTGCACACTGTCTGAAGAGATGGAGTATGAGGTGTGCCATGAAGTAGGTGGGCATGGCTTCGGCAAACTGGCTGATGAGTATTGGGATGATGATGAGCAGGGAACGACCTTCCCCATGAGCGGGTGGGATTGGATAGACCAATATCATGCTATGGGATGGTACTACAACGTGGACTATCGCAGTGATCCAGAGCAGGTATTGTGGAAAGATTTCATCAGCGACGGCCACTACAAAGCGGAAGGCATCGGGGTGTATGAAGGAGGCATGAGCCTGTATACCTACGGCATCTACCGCCCGACGGAGACGAGCCTCATGCGAGGGAATACCAAGCAGTATAATGCCCCAAGCAGATGGTCGATCTATCAGAAAATCATGGAGCAGGCAGGAGAGACCTATACGTTCCAGAACTTCTTGGCCTACGACCAGAAGAACTTGCCTACAACCCGTATGCAGGAGGAGGGACGTACGATACCTGCAGCTCACCGTGGCGGGCCTGTAAGGATACATAACCGCCGACTAATGACTAAGTGATATATGAAGACGAAAGTGACATATCTGGATCCGAAGCATTTCCAGGTGGACATGCCGACTGGAGAACGCTTTGTGCTGACCTTTGCCCACATGATTCCGATGGGCGATGTGGAGGCGTTGTGTGCGGAGCTGGCGAGTATCTTCGACAACCGCTACGAGGGGAGTGTGCAGAGCATGTGGCGCAAGCTGCCGCAAGCTGAGCGTGATCAGTTCGGTAAGGTGTTGTGCGTGCTGCCCGACAAGCTGAGCGAGCGGGAACGCATCGGACGACGCATCAGGGAACTGCGTGAGGAGCGTGGTTTGCTGGGCAAGGAACTGGCGGAGATGGTGGGGATAGATCCTGCCAACCTGAGCCGCCTGGAGAAGGGGAAATATTCCGTTGGCCTGGACATCCTCTGTAGGATTGCTGGGGCACTGGGGAAGAGGGTTCTCATTAATTGAACATTGAACATTGAACGTTAAACATTAAACGTTAAACATTAAACATTAAACGTTAAACGTTAAACGTTAAACATTATCCACTATCCATTCTATTTCGGCGCTTTCTTGTAGAGGAAGAAGGCGATGAAGGCGTAGAGGATGTTGGGGATCCAGACAGCAAGCATGGGGGGAACGTTGGCATTCACCGCAAAGGTGGAGGAGATGGTCTGGAACAGGATGTAGCTGAAGCTCAGTGCCAAACCGATGCCGAGGTTGAGTCCCATGCCGTTCTTGGTCTTCTTGGCAGCCAAGGAGGCTCCAATAAGGGTGAGGATGAATGACGCAAACGACATGGCGATGCGTTTGTGATACTCTATCTCAAACTCCTGCAGATTGGCAAAGCCACGCTCTTTCTGACTGTTGATATATGCACGCAGCTGCGGACTGGTAAAAGTCTCCTGCTGGTTCTTCATCACCAGGAAATCGTTGGGCTGCATGTAGAGCACAGTATCTTTGTTGGTGCCACGCGAGATGTGTTCGCGCATGCCATCGAAATCACGTATCATATAGTTCTTGAGCGTCCAGTGGTAAGGGCCTCTGTCGGGCGCATACTCAATGCCACGGGCCGTGAGGTGCGACAGCAGTTGCTTGTCCTGGTCGAACTTATCCAATGAGAAGCGGTAGCCGGTGTTGGTGGTGTGCTCGAAGCGCTCGATGTAGGCGATGACGCCACTATCGACCTGCAGCTGGATGTTACGGGCCGTGTTGGTCTTACGCTGCTTGTAGTACTGGTCTTCGAAGTTGATGCGGGTGACGCTGCCCCGTGGGATGACGTAGGCACCCAGCAATAATGTAAGTATGGTGATGAATGCCGCACTGACCATGTAGGGACGCAGCAGGCGCTTGAAGCTCACGCCAGAAGCGAACATGGTGATAATCTCGGAGTTCTCTGCCAACTTGGAGGTGAAGAAAATCACCGAGATAAAGACGAACAGCGGACTGAACAGGTTGGCGAAGTAGGGCACGAAATTGGCGTAGTAGTCGAAGATGATGGCACTCCACGGAGCCTCATGGTCCATGAACTTGTCCATCTTCTCGTTGAAGTCGAAGATCACAGCAATGGAGATGATGAGGATAATGGAAAAGAAGTAGGTACCCAAGAACTTGGCTATGATGTAATAGTCCAAGCGCTTGAGGAACCCTCCAAAGCTCAATATTTTCTTCAACTGCTCTCTCATATTCAATTCACAATTCACAATTCACAATTGACAATTCACAATTCACAATTGACAATTCACAATTCTCTTACAGCCTCCGGCTGACGTTCTCCAGCATCATGGGTTGCCAATGGCTGAAGTCGCCAGCGATGATGTGACGACGGGCTTCGCCTACCAACCAGAGGTAGAATGCCAGGTTGTGCAGCGATGCAATCTGCATGGCCAGCAGCTCCTGAGCGTGGAACAAATGACGTAGATAAGCCTTGCTATACATGGTATCTACGTAGGATGCTCCGTCTTCCTCGATAGGCGAGAAGTCGTCTTCCCACTTTTTATTGCGCATGTTGATGATGCCCTGCTTGGTGAAAAGCATGCCATTGCGCCCGTTGCGCGTAGGCATCACACAGTCGAACATATCCACGCCACGTGCAATAGACTCCAGGATGTTGGCTGGCGTGCCAACGCCCATCAGGTAGCGTGGTTTGTCCTTCGGCAGAATCTCATTCACCAGCTCTATCATTTCATACATCACCTCTACGGGTTCACCTACAGCCAGTCCGCCGATAGCATTGCCGTCGGCCTCCTTGGAAGCGATGAACTCAGCACTCATGCGGCGCAGGTCTGGGTAGACGCATCCCTGTACGATGGGGAAGAGCGACTGCTGATAGCCGTACTTCGGTTCCGTCTCGTTGAACCGCTTGACACAGCGGTCCAGCCAGCGATGCGTGCGTTCTACCGACTCCTTGGCATACTGGTAGTCGGCCGTGCCTGGAGTGCATTCATCGAATGCCATGACGATATCGGCACCGATGGAGCGCTCGGTATCCATCACATTCTCTGGAGTGAAGAAAAGCTTGCGTCCGTCGATATGCGAACGGAACTCCACGCCTTCCTCCTTCATCTTGCGGATGTCTGTCAGGGAGAACACCTGGAAACCACCGCTGTCGGTCAGCATCGGACGGTCGAAGCCGTTGAACTTATGCAAGCCGCCTGCCTTCTCCAGGATAGGTAGTCCTGGGCGCAGCAAGAGGTGGTAGGTGTTTCCCAGAATGATCTGGGCCTTGACATCATTCTGCAAGTCGGATAGCTGGACGGCCTTCACAGAGCCCACCGTGCCCACCGGCATGAAGATAGGAGTCTCTATCTCTCCATGATCGGTGGTGATGAGTCCTGCACGGGCCTGACTTCCGGCATCCGTATATTGTAGTTGAAACTTCATTTATTCTCTTCTTTTTTCAAAGTAGGTTTTGCGGTTAGGTCTATGGGGTGCTTCACCAACTGCTTCTCCAAGGCAATGGCAAGGACTTCCTGCACATCTTTTACATAGCGGAAGGTCAGTCCCTCAACGTAGATCTGGTTGATCTCCTCGATGTGCTTACGATTCTCTTCGGAGAGGATAATCTCCTTGATACCAGCACGTTTGGCAGCCAGAATCTTCTCCTTGATGCCGCCTACAGGGAGCACCTTGCCACGGAGCGTAATCTCGCCCGTCATGGCCAACTGAGCCCTGACCTTGCGCTGTGTGAAGGCCGATGCCAAGGCCGTAGCCATGGTGATGCCAGCCGATGGGCCGTCTTTAGGAATAGCTCCTTCTGGTACGTGCAGGTGGATGTCCCACTGGTTGAATACCTCTGGATCGATGTTCAGGATGGCAGGGTGGGCCTTGATGTACTCGAATGCCAGCATGGCACTCTCCTTCATCACATCGCCAAGGTTGCCCGTCAGCGTGAGCTGTCCCTTGCCTCTGTGAAGGCTGGTCTCGATGAAGAGAATCTCACCGCCTACAGCCGTCCAAGCCAAGCCCGTCACCACACCAGCGTATTCATTGCCTTGATACTTATCGCGACTGTACTCCGGAATGCCTAAGTAGCTCTTCAGGTCGGCTGGTTTCACATCGATCTGTGAGACCTCACCGCCCTTGGCATACTCCAAGGCTTTCTTGCGCATCACCTTACCTATCTTATGTTCCAAGTCACGCACGCCACTCTCACGGGTGTAGTTCTCTACCATGGCCTCTAACGCTGCCTTAGAGAACTTGATCTGTCCCTTCTTCAGACCATTGGCCTCCATTTCCTTGGGAACCAAGTGACGGCGTGCAATCTCCACCTTCTCCTCGGTGAGATAGCCGCTGACTTCAATCAGCTCCATACGGTCGAGCAATGGAGATGGAATGGTCTGAAGGGAGTTGGCCGTAGCGATGAACAGTACCTTAGAGAGGTCGTAGTCCACGTCCAGGTAATTGTCGTGGAACGTATTGTTTTGTTCAGGATCCAAGACTTCCAACAAGGCAGAGCCTGGGTCGCCCTGCGTGCTTACGCCCAGCTTGTCCACCTCGTCGAGGACAAAGACCGGATTGGAAGAGCCTGCTTTGATGAGGCCCTTGATGATGCGTCCAGGCATGGCACCGATGTAGGTCTTGCGATGGCCACGGATCTCGGCCTCGTCGTGTACGCCACCCAGCGACATACGGATGTACTTACGCTTCAGGGCAGAGGCAATGCTCTTGCCCAAGGACGTCTTACCCACGCCCGGAGGGCCCCAGAGGCAGATGATGGGCGACTTCATGTCGCCTTTCAGCTTCAGCACGGCCAAATGCTCTAAGATGCGCTCCTTCACCTTCTCCAATCCATAGTGGTCGCGGTTGAGCACCCTCTCGGCATTCGTCATGCTGAGGTTGTCGGTGGTATAGGTACCCCATGGCAGACTCATCATGGTCTGTAGGTAGGTAAGCTGTACGCTATAGTCCGGACTTGAGGTATGCATGCGCTCCAGCTTGTCCACCTCCTTGAGGAAGGTAGCCTTCACCTCCTCGCTCCATTTAATCTTCTGCGCTTTCTGACGCATCTCGTTGATCTCACGCTCAGAACCATTGCCACCCAGTTCGTCCTGAATGGTCTTGATCTGCTGCTGCAGGAAATATTCGCGCTGCTGCTGATCGATGTCCTCACGCGCACGCATCTGGATGGACACCTTGATCTCCGCCAACTGCACCTCGCGGTTCAGTATTTCGAGCAGGCGGTAGGCACGGCTCTTGATACCGTTCATGGTGAGCAGGTCCATCTTATCGTCTTTCTTCAGTGGGAGGTTCTCGCAGATGAATTCGATGAGGAAGACGTTGTTGCGTATGTTCTTCAAGGCGAACTGAGCATCGTTGGGCATGAAGTCGGATACCTTGATGTAGCGTGTCATCAAGTCCCTGATGGCTTCAGCCAGCGCTTGGAACTCTTTGTCGTTCTTGCTGGGGACAGCATCCTTCAGTTGCTCGATACGTCCCATCATATAGGGTTCGGTCTCCGTAATTTCGAGTAGGTTGAATCGCTGTGCACCCTGAATGATGACAGTGGATGTATGGTCGGGCATCTCCAGGATGCGAATAATCTTTCCCACGGTTCCCATCATGTGCAGATCCTCTTTCGTGGGGTATTCTGTGTCTGACTTCTTCTGACAAACCACACCGATGAGCAGGTTGTGCTTCTGAGCATCCCTGACCAAACGGGCAGAGGAACGTCTTCCTACAGATACGGGCATCAGCACGCCTGGGAAGAGCACCATGTTGCGCAGGGGGAGGATAGGTAGGATGTCGCCTGCTTCCATTGTCAGCAGGTCTTCTGTATCGCCCTCAAAATCGGCGATTACGGAGAACCCATTCTGGGGGGTGTTTTCTTCTTCTAAATAAAAAGGTGTTTTCTTCATATATCTTTATCGTCTGATAGGCATTAGTTCCATATCAAGGGTGCAAATTTACGTCTATTTCTTCATTTAATCATGTTTTTATTCTTAAAAAGACAAAAAGAAAGGCATTTTTAGTGAGAAATTCGGAGAATGTGTAACTTTGCACCGCTATGTCGAACGGATATTTCCAATTTAAACGGTTCACTGTGTGGCACGACCGCTGTGCCATGAAAGTGGGGACAGACGGGGTGCTACTGGGAGCTTGGGCTTCAGTGGAACACGCTCGACGGGTGCTGGATGTGGGCTGTGGCAGCGGTCTGATTGGTTTGATGCTGGCACAACGCTATCCAGAAGCCGAGGTGGTGGGAATAGAGATTGACCAGGAGGCTGCGGCACAGGCTGCAGAGAATGTCGCTGCCTCTCCGTGGGGCCATCGTGTGCAGGTGGTAGCGGGCGATTTTTGTACCTATCAGCCTGCAGAGCCTTTCGACCTCATAGTGAGCAATCCGCCTTATTTCGTGGATGCCCTACGCCCACCTGTGGGGGAGCGATCATTGGCCCGCCATGCGGCAGGGTTGAACTATGAGTCGCTCTTCCGTCATGGCATGGAATTGCTGGCTCCGCTGGGCAGAGTCTGTGTGGTGTTGCCCGCAGAGGTTGAACGGGTAGCAGTAGATGCAGCATTCCGAAACGGACTGCATGTGTCGGAAAAAGTCTGTATTTATACCAAGGAAGGTAAACCCCTGCGCCGTGTGATGCTGGCCTTCACCACCGCCATCGATCCCTGCCAGACAACCGACTTCTACCTTATGAATGCCGATGGGAGCTATTCTGATGCATACCGCAGGCTTACCGATGAGTTTTACCTCAAACTCTGAAAGTTGTAGGATTTTTCTATATTATTGCCTTTTCTTTTGGTTTCTTCCAGAAATACGCTTACATTTGTGTATTATAATCTAATCATGGTATGAAAGCACGTATTTCTTTGGCATTTGCTGGTCTCATAATGGCTGGACTTGTCGTAGCTCAGGATTTCCGTCTCACCCCATCGGGCTACTTCAACCGCGAGGGTGTGGATGTAATGGCCTTCAACGACTTCTATCCAGAAGGTCATCAAGGTGGTGTGAGTGTGCTGATGAATGGGCACCGTATAGCTACTAACGGTGATATTCGTATGGAAGCCACGCCGGGACAGTGGCAGCCCGTTCCGAAGCAGCTGTCGCGTAAAGTGGAGGCAGGAGCCATCGTGACCACGCTCTGCTACCCAGACTCTTCTCGCCATGAGACGGGATTCAACCCCATGGTCTATCCCAACTATGTATTTACCTATACAGTACGTACGGAAGCTCAGGGGAGCGGTATCGTGGTGACAGTAGACTTGGACAAGCCCGTGCCCCAGGAACTGCTGGGTAAGGTAGGATTCAACCTGGAGTTCTTCCCCGGATGGCTGTTCGGGAAGCCTTGGATCATGGACCAGCAGACGGGTATCTATCCGCAGCAGCCAAATTCACCCTTAGCTTTCACAACGCCCAATAAGGAATTCGCGGGAAACTTCCATAACGGGACCAGTCCTCGGGCCGACATCGACCATCTGAATGCCACGGGGTACAGTCCGCTGGTGGCTGATGATATCATTGCTGAGCCGTATGCCGTAGGACGGAAGTTCATCTCCTCACCAGACGACCCATACAGCAAGCTGACTGTGGAGTCTTTGACGGGCGATTTGAAATTGTATGACGGACGTATGAATCATAATAACGGTTGGTTCGTGCTGCGCAGTGAAATCGCTGCGGGAGCCACGAAGGGAGCCGTGAAGTGGATCATCACACCGAATGTGGTGCAGGGATGGACGTACCAACCAGTGGTGCAGGTTTCGCAGGTGGGTTACCATCCAGCCCAGCAGAAGGAAGCGGTGATAGAGACCGACATGAAGGACAACCGAGTGCTCACTGCTGAGATACGACGCATCGATGCCGACGGAGAGCATGTGGTGAAGTCGGTTCCTGCCGTGAAGTGGGGTAATTTCCTGCGCTATAACTACTTGACGGTGGATTTCTCCGACGTGCAGGAAGCGGGATTGTATAAAGTGAAATACGGTGATTCGGAGTCGACGCTCTTCCGCATAGACTCCAACGTCTATGACCGAGGCGTATGGCAGCCTGTGGTGGAGTATTTCCTCCCCGTACAGATGTGCCACATGCGTGTATCTGAGAAATATCGTGTTTGGCACGATGCCTGCCACATGGACGATGCTCAGATGGCTCCGGTAGGGAATCACATCGATGGCTACGCGCAAGAAGCCGGACTCTCTAAGTACCGTGCCGGTGAGGTGGTGCCTGATGTAAATATCGGTGGCTGGCATGATGCCGGTGATTTCGACTTGCGTGTTGAGTCTCAGGCTGGTGAGGCCTACATCTTGGCGATGGCATACGAAGCTTTCCGTCCAGAGATCGACGTCACTGCCATAGACCAGAAGAACCACGTGGCCGAGATTCATCAGCCAGATGGGAAGAACGATGTGCTGCAGCAGGTGGAGAATGGTGCCCTGACGGTGGTGCACAGCTATCTGGCCTTAGGCAGACTCTATCGTGGCATCATCTGTAATAACCTCAGACAGTATGTGCTGCTGGGTGATGCCGCTTCCATGACCGATGGAAAGCTGGGTAACAGTGATGACCGCTGGATCTTTACGGAGAATAATTCGAGCCGTGAGATGTCTACTGCCGCCAATCTGGCCGCTGCAGGACGTGTGCTCCGTGGGTTCAACGATACGCTGAGTGTGCATTGCCTGACTATAGCCAAGGCTATCTATGAGGGTACGCCTTACAATGACCGCCTCTTCTCTGGAAAGCTGCAGACAGCCGTAGAACTGTATCTCGCTACGGGTGAACAGACCTATTTGGATTTCATCCTGGATAACCAACAGCAAGTAGTGGAGCAGATCAGTCGTACGGGTTGGTTTACGGCCCGAATCGCCAAGCTGCTGGAGCCGTCGAAGGACAAGCGTGCCCGTAAGTTCGTACCGGCCTTCAAAGCCGCATTGACAGGTTATAAGACAGAGCTCGACAAGCAGGCCGCTGCCACGCCGTATGGGGTGCCATACAGCCCTAGTATCTGGGGAGCAGGATGGGATATTCAGCGTTTCGGTTATCAGTATTATTTCCTGACAGCAGCCTATCCGGAGATCTTCCCACAGGCTACGGTCTTCCATGCCTTGGATTTCATCCTTGGCCGTCATCCTGGCCTGAATCAAGCCTCTTTTGCTTCTGGAGTAGGAGCGCAATCTGCGACGGTGGCTTATGGTCTGAACAGAGCCGACTGGTCGTACATCCCTGGTGGGGTGGTATCGGGTACAGCTTTGATCCGTCCTGACTTCCCAGAACTGCTCACATGGCCGTTCCTGTGGCAGCAGACCGAGTATGTGCTGGGTGGAGGCTCATCTCACTATATGTTCTTGGCTCTCGCCGCTCAGCAGCTGACCAGATGATGGTTGGGTAGCATAAAAAGAAAGAGGTTCTTCAATTGAAGAACCTCTTTTTCTAAGTCGGGGTACCAGGATTCGAACCTGGGACCCCCTGCTCCCAAAGCAGGTGCGCTAACCGGACTGCGCTACACCCCGATTACTTTCGTTCTTAAAAGCGGTTGCAAAGGTAAGGACTTTTTTGGGACTGACAAACAAATTTGGAGTTTTTTTTCTAATAAAAGTGAAAAAACACGCTTTAAGGGAGAAAAACGGGGTTACCAATCATCGTCCTCGTTGCCAACAATGCCATTTTTCACCGCTTCTTCGATCTTATCCATCACAGCGTTTGAATAGGCATGCGTCATCACCAGTGCCTTGGCAGAAGAACGTTTTTGGGCATCTTTCTCTACGAATGGATAGTGACGGGCGATTTCCCACTGCTCATCATAAAGATTGCGATCGGTCTTATCGTCTTTCATACGCTTATTGTCGCCATAAGGTTTACGGCCTTCATTATCATCGCGTAGCAAGCCACCAAGCCATCCTCCACCAGAATTATTCAGAATGTCGTAATTCTGCACGGTATAAGTGACACGTATGCGCTCGTCCTTGATATCTATCTTGATGACAGGGGTGATGCTGATGCTATACTCATTGAGCGTGCCCATGTGTTCTACAATGTCGGCCATAGTAGAAGAAATGATGATGGTACCGCTCTCCTTATCGTCAAGTGTGATGGCCTGCTTGTCTTGGAACGTGGCTGTAGCCCAGTAGTTCAGCAGAATGTATAGTTGATTCTTGGTCTTTCCAGGAGCTTCAATGATTTGCTGGTAGGTAAGTGATTCGTTCTTGTCGAGTGTCAGTTCGGCACTGAGGTTCTTGGCAGCATCCAGCCATTTATCACCATAACGCACCTTGGCGTACTTCTCTAGATCTGCTGATTTCATAATCTGTGCAGAAGCAGAGCCGACAGCCATCAAAAAAGCGGCAACTAATACAACAATCTTTTTCATTTGATCATATTTAAGTGTTTATACGTTAATCTTCTTCTAATCCAGTGGCCTCGCCTTTCAAGATGCGGTCTATGCGGAGATCCAGAATATCGTAGGGGGTGTAGCCCTTAGCCAGATTTAGGGTCATGTCATCGTCCACATAGAGCAGGGTGGGGAAGGTCTCTGCCAGCTCGTCGGCCACTTGGAAACTTCTGTTCGTGAGTTCTTTGGTCTCAGCGGAAGAGAATACTTGATAGAACGCCTGCTTATCAATATCGAGCAACTCACAGAGTTCCAGATAGGTGGCCGTGTCATTGAGATCCATGCCGTGATTGAAGCGTGCATGAAGTAGCGCATGGGTGAATGGAATCGTTTGTTCGGGAGTCAATTGCCTCACTGCCATGATGGCGCGGCAAGGTATCTCACTGTCCATCAGAAACTCTTCGTTCTGCAGGGCCTGCTTATGCTTTTCACCAAACTGAGCTTTGGTCTCCTTCTCGATGGTCTTCAGACTGCGCAAGGCAGCGGTCGCATTTTCAGGCCGATGATGGCAGCAAAGTTCTCCCCTGAGCATGCCTGCAGGCAACACTTCAAACTCCAGTAATGAACGGTAGCGCATATACAGGCGCAGAATGTGCTCTGAGCCTGCATAGCACCAACCGTCGTAGGGATCCATCACGTAGATTATCTTCATTATTCGATGGTTAATTCGTTAAGAATGTTTTGGGCGCCAGCGAACTTGTCTATGATAAACAAGACATAGCGGATATCCACACAGATGGCGCGTTGTGACGAAGGACGGTAGGCAATGTCGCCTGTCAATCCCTCATAGTTTCTGTCGAAACCTACTCCGATGAGCTGTCCCTTGGCATTGAATACCGGACTGCCTGAGTTGCCACCTGTATTGTCGGTACATACTAAGAAGTTGACAGGCATTTCCCCGTTTGGCAAGGCATAGCGTCCGAAGTCCTTCTGCTCATAGAGCTGCTTCAGACGGGCAGGTACCACAAATTCATAATTGTTTGGATCTTCTTTCTCCATCACGCCTTTCAGGGTGGTGTAATAGTTGTAAACCACACCGTCGTTAGGTTCGTATGACTTCACTTGTCCGTAGGTCAGGCGAAGGGTGGAATTAGCATCTGGATAGATAGGTTCGCCATTGGCCAGCTTCATGTCCATGATACCCTTCACCCAAACTTTGTGTGCGGCATCATAGTTGCGATTGGCCTCCAGCATCTGCATGGTGGTCTTCATTTGGTTGTCGTTGATGGAAGCACGCAACAGTACCAACCAGTCGTTGGCCAACGTCTTCAGATTAGGCTTGGCAATGAACTTGTTGAAGCGTTCAGGGCTGGTGAAGATGGACTGATCGAAGATCGCGTCGATGAAGGCATCGGTATCTCCATGGAAAATCTTATCGATGGCCCCAAAGGCACCGAGACGTTCCTCGGCTGGTACATATTCTGCATAGGCACTGATGACTTCCTTAGCCACCTTACGTTCCACTTCAGGGAAGACCAGTGTATTCTCGAAATAGGCATCAGTAGCGATCTTCAAGCTATCAGCAGCTTTGCGGATGGCCACCTTGTCCTTCTTATTCAAAGCTGTCACCAGAGGCGTGGTGCTTGGAATGCGGGTGAAAGGCATGGCCGTCACGAAAGCCTCTTGCAGAGCCTGCTGGTCGTACAACGGGCGGAAGCGCTGCTGCACGATGCTACGAATCTGGTCGTATGCCTGCTGGTAACTATTGTCACCGAGTTGTCTGCCACGTGCCAACAAGGCTTCTTGTTGCTGACGCTTCACATCGAGAATATTCAGACGGATGAGTCCTTCGTTCATGCCAATAGCGTTCTTCCAATAGTTGGCAGAAGACGCATAGATGCTGGCATAGTGGATACGTACGGCAGCATCCTTGAGCATCTCCTCCATGAGGGCGTTCTGACGCACGTCACGGATATGATGACGCATGAAGTTGGTGGTCTGCATACGCTCTTCCACCTCGTCGCTGATCATGTAGCGCCAGTTGCGGCCTGGAAAGCCCATGACAAAAGTAAAGTCGCCTTCCTTGTAGCCAGACAAGCTAATGGTAAGGTGTTTCTTCACCTTCAGAGGCTGGTTGTCCTTGCTGTAGGCAGCAGGCTGACCATTGCTGTCGGCATAGATACGGAAGAGGGAGAAGTCACCAGTATGGCGAGTCCACATCCAGTTGTCAGTATCAGCGCCGAACTTGCCGATGCTGGAAGGAGGAGCACCTACCATACGGATGTCGTTGTAGGTGGTCTGAATGAATGCGTAATAGCGATTGCCGCCATAGAATGCAGAGAGCGTCATGCTCTGCCCTTTGCCCAGCTCGATGTGCTCGTCTGTCTGGAAACGCTTAGCTACCTGTTGTAAGTAACTTGGAGAAAGGAAGTTGGTGCCTTGTGGGTCTGGATCTTTCTTCAGCTGTTCCATCACATAGTCGGTCACATCCAGAATCTTGTCGATGAAGGTGATGGTCAGGCCACGGATAGGGAGTTCTTCTGCTTTAGAGCGCGCCCAGAAACCATCGGTCAGATAGTCGTGTTCCACGCTGCTCTGCTGCTGGATAGAGCTATATCCGCAGTGGTGGTTGGTGATGACCAGGCCTTCTGAAGAGATCACTTCTCCTGTGCAGCCACTACCGAAGTGAATCACTGCATCTTTCAAGGAGACGTTATCAGGACTGTAGATCTCATCTACGGAGAGGTCGAGTCCCAATTGACGCATAAAGACTTCGTTCTGCTTTTTCAGGTCTGTAAGCATCCACATTCCTTCATCTGCTTTTAAAGGCAGAATGGAGATTAATGCCAATAAAGTTACTAACAACTTTTTCATATTGTTTATTTTAAATTGTTTTCCTGCCTGTTTTGATTCTTTTCTTCGCTACAGCTCAAAGAAAAGAATCAAAACGAGCCAAAGAAATGAATTACTGAATGATATTCATCTCATTGATCAGGCGCTGGCAATTGCCAAGTTTATCAATCACAAACAGCACATAGCGGATATCCACTGCGATGCAACGCTGCAAATCGTTGTCGAAGTTGATGTCACCACTGAGGCTCTCCCAGTTGCCATCGAAAGCAATGCCAATCAGATTGCCCTCTGCATCCATTACAGGACTGCCAGAGTTACCACCTGTGATATCGTTGGTAGTGAGGAAGCAAGCTGGAAGGGTGCCGTCGGCCATGGCATAGCGTCCAAAGTCGCGCTTCTGGATGAGCTCTTTCAGCTTAGCAGGAACCACGAATTCTGGATTCGTAGGGTCTTCCTTCTCCAGCACGCCATCGGCGGTAGTGTAGTACTTATAATGCACAGCATCACGAGGCTCGTAGCTCTTTACGTTGCCATAAGTGAGACGCATAGTGAAGTTAGCATCACTGTAAGCAGGGGTGTCCTTCATCTCGTTCAAGCCGCGGATATAGGCCTTATGAAGTAAAGAGAGGTCTTCCAGTTCGCGGCCAGCATTCTGTACTTCCAGCATCTTAGCATTGACTGAGCGGGAGTAGGCTGTGAGAGGATCTTTATCGATAGCCTTGGTGGTAGGCTTTTTGAGGAACTTATCCAGATTGGCTCTGCTTGAGAGGATAGAGTTATCATATATGTTATTCACATAAGCATTGTAATCGGTTATACCTACATAGAAATCGGGCAATTCCTGAAGTGGCAGGAATTCTGCCATGGCAGGCAGCATAGCCAAAGCCACCTTGCGATCTACTTCATGATCGTAGTCTTGGTTATGGATTTGCTCGAAACTTCTTTCCAGCTGGCCTTTCAGTTCTTCTACCTTGGCGTTGTCTTTTTTCTGTAAGGCTTCTTTCAGCTGGTCCATTACCTGTACAGGGCTACGGAACTCGATGGCACTGCTGAATGCCTCACGCAGGTACATCATTTGGCGCTCCACTGGAATGGCCTTCTCAACGGCAGCGTTGATCTTTGCAACGACTCCCTGATACTCAGGCTTGCCCTGTGCGAAAGCATTGAACTGACGCTCTTGCTCTGCTTTAGCTTCCAGCACCTTATTGTCGATGATAGCCTCATTCATGCCGATGGAGTTCTTCCAGTAGTTGCTGCTACCAGCAAACTTGTTGGCATACTGGATACGAGTCTTATCGCTGGCAGCCATAGCCTCACGCAGCACCTCCAGACGCACGCCACGTACATCGATTTCCGACTGGTTGGTGGTCTCCATGCGCTCACGAACCTCAGAAGCTGTGAGGTAACGGCTGGTGCTGCCAGGGAAGCCCATCACCATGGCATAGTCATTCTCGCTCAGACCCTTCAAAGACACGGAGAGGTATTTCGGAGTCTTCAGAGGTACGTTGTTTGGACTGTAAGCTGCAGGCTCACCGTTGGCATCTGCATAGATGCGGAATACGCTGAAATCGCAGGTGTGACGAGGCCACATCCAGTTGTCTGTCTCACCACCAAACTTGCCGATGCTGGAAGGAGGAGCAGCCACCATGCGTACGTCTGAGTACACCTTATAAATAATAAGGTAAAAACTGTTACCAGCATAGAATGGGTATACCTGTGCGCGGATGCCAGGTTTGCCGTTCAGTTCATTATTGGCCATTTGCTCCTGTGCCAATTGGTTCAGATATGGACGAGTCATAGACTCAGCCTCAGAAATTTTTCCACTCTTTATGTCGGCATTCACTATGTCAGTCACATCCGTAATGCTATGAACGAAGCTGAAACTCAGACGGTCATTAGGCAATTCATCTTCTTGGCGCATGGACCAGAAGCCATCGGTAAGGTAGTCATGCTCTACGGAGCTATGGCGCTGTATGGCGCTGTAGCCGCAGTGATGATTGGTGAGCACTAAGCCATCGGGTGAGATGATCTCACCTGTACATCCACCACCGAAGATGCCTACTGCATCTTTCAGGGATACTCCGTCTGGGTTGTAAATGTCATTGGCTTCCAGTTTCAGACCTTGTTTTTTCATCAGGTCGATAGAATGTTGCTGTTGCATGAGTTGAAGCAACCACATACCCTCATCAGCCTGTGACTGGAGGGTAAACAATGCAGTTGTAGCTGCAAGGAGGAAATTTCTCAGTTTCATTTCTTAAAAAATCTTATCTAAGTTTAATAAAATGGCTTGTCGCAGCCATGATTGTGCAAAAATACATAAAGCATTTGAAAATACCTTTTAAGCGCGAATCTTTTTTTCAGATTATTTCTATCTTTGCCAAGGCAAAGCGAATAGAAATGAAAAAAAGTTCGACATATAGTGTATGGGGTGTGCTGATACTGCTTATGGGGGTATTCAGCGCTTGCAGTAGCACGTATCAGATCACAGGAAACTCAGACATCACTACCCTCGATGGTAAATATCTGTCATTGCGTACCTTGGAAAACGGGCATTGGGTAGAGGTGGATTCTGCAGAAGTGGTGCATGGGCTTTTTACTATGAATGGCAAGGTAGACACCACACGCATGGTAACTATCTACTTCGATAATCAGGGTATCATGCCCATAATCTTGGAGAATGGCGACATCAGCGTATCTATTTCTAATCAGACCATGTATGCAGGAGGTACTCCGCTGAACGATGCTCTCTATGAGTTTATCCGCGTTCGAAATTCGATGGAGCGCCAGCTTGGCATATTGAATTCACGCGAAGCACGTCTGATTTTGGAGGGAGCCAATCCGGATTTCATTCACATGCAGATACAGCAGGAGATAGACAGCCTGAATCGACAGATGAACGCCTTTGCCCGCTCATTTATCAGCGATAATTTCAATAACATCTTAGGTCCGAGTGTCTTCATGATGATGTGCAGCACCTTGCCTTATCCGATTCTGACGGATGAGATAGAAGCCATCTTGAACAGTGCGCCAGAGAGCTTCCTCAATCAGGAATGGGTGAAGGACTTTGTCAGCAAGGCCAAGGAAAACCAGCAGCTTATCGAAGAAAACCGTCGTCTGATGCAGAACCTTGAAGAAGAGCGTATCTTGCAGCAGCGTCAGCAGCAGATCACCAATTCTGGCGGTCATTAATTCCCAGCTCCCGTTTCGGAGATTTTATTGATCAGGATTCTCCACAAAACCCTTATGCCTTTCTGGCAGGGCACTCTCTACGGCCTCATAGGCCAGTTCCATCGTTCGATGTATGTTTTCAATGCCTTGTCCTTGAGGTGGGATAGGGTCGTGGATGGTCATGCGTAGCGGATGCCACGTGATCCATTTGGCTGTGCGTGGCATGATGTCGAAAGAGCCATCGATAGTGATAGGGACTACACTCAGTTGTAGGTCGTCAGCCATCTGGAATGCCCCACGCTTGAAGCGCCCCATGTGTCCCGTAAACGAGCGTGCACCCTCAGGAAACACCACTAGCGATACGCCATCCACCAGTGAAGCCTTCGCCTTGTCTATTGTCTGCTTGATTTTCGTAGGGCTGCTTTTGTCCACAAAGACATGTCCGCCACTCTCGCAGGCCTTGCCTACGAAGGGGATCTTACGCAGGCTTTTCTTCATCATCCACTTGAAGTTTCGCTCCAGATAGCCATACACCAAGAAGATGTCAAACGCCCCTTGATGATTGGGTACGAATACATACGATGTCCGCTTATGCACTTTCTCCCTGCCCTCTACGTGTACAGGGATCAGTAGCATGGCCAGCACCACACGGCACCAGATCTTGCCAGGCCAGTAGCCCCAGAAGTGCGTACCCCCGATGGCACTGCCTATGATGGTGATGCAGGCACAGAGCACCGTAGCCACCAAAAGGATAGGAGCAGCTATGAAAGCAAGGTACAGATTATATAAAAAACGAATCATAGTATGCAAATTATGTGGCAAAAATAACTAAATAAAGTGAAATGTCGCTATCTTTGTTGTAAAATAATTGAAGCTATGAGCCAGTTGGTGAAAAAAGAATACAGGCTTCCGTTTGTCTTGGTGGCCTCCTTGTTCTTCCTGTGGGGCTTTGCCCGTGCCATTATGGATGTGCTCAACAAGCATTTCCAGACCGTGATGGATATCTCTATCTCCCAATCTACGTTGGTGCAGGGAGCGTTTTTCCTTGGTTATTTCATCTGGGCCATTCCAGCAGGATTGTTCCTCAATAAGTATGGATATCGTAGAGGCATGGTCATGGGTTTGCTCATCTTTGGTTTGGGATGCCTGCTTTTCCTGCCAGGAGAGCGCATCATGAGCTTTCCTTTCTTCCTTTTCACCATGTTTGTCATCGCCAGCGGACTGGTCTTCTTGGAGGTGGCAGCCAATCCTTATATGACGGAGCTTGGTGAGCCAGACACTGCGGCCAGTCGTCTGAATCTAGCTCAGTCGTTCAATGGTTTAGGAAATATCTGCGGACCTTGGTTGGGTGGTGCCTTGCTTTTTTCAGGAGGGGCTGCCAGCATCTCTATGCCTTATGCCGTGATGGGTATGGCTGTGGTGATCATCGCCTTGTCGTTCAGCAGGATGAAGTTGCCAGAGATCAAGACAGAGCAAGTCTCTGCCACTGATGGAGAAGGCTATCGCAGTCTGCTGCACCATCGCCTGTTCCTCTTTGGATTCATCGCCTTGGTTTTCTATGAGATTGCAGAGATTTCCATCAACAGCCTCTTTATCAACTATGCAGAGCGTGTGCGTGGCATTGATGTGGCTACTGCTTCACGCTTGCTCTCCTTTGGCTTCCTGCTCTTCATGTGCATGAGGTTCGTGTGCAGCTGGGTGATGAGCCGTGTGCGTGCCCAGTTGGTACTGCTGATCTGTGCCATTGGAACGGTGGTATGCTGCGCCTTGGTCTTCCTGAACGTGGGTCAGCTGTCGCTCTATGCGCTGATAGCCAACTATGCCTTCGAGGCCATCATGTTCCCCACGGTGTTCTCCCTCTCCCTCAGTGGATTGGGAAATCTCACTAAGCGAGGATCCAGTATCCTGATGCTCACGCCGATAGGTGGTGCTATAGGCACCATGCTCATGGGTCTCATGGCCGATGTGGTTAGCCTCTCTGCTGCCTTTATCGTGCCATTGATTGGATTTGCTGTGATGGTGGCGTATGCGTGGAAGATGGAGCGTATGGTTGCCAAAGGATAAGCTGCAAAGTGCAGGGCTTTCTTCTTCATGACATTATTCTACAGCTCCCTTATGCAGCGTAAATACCGTGATTTCTGGCCAAGCCCCAAAGCGGAAGGGGAGCCCCACGAAGCCAATGCCAACGTTGACATAGAGCTGCTGGTCTCCCTCGCTGTAGAGTCCGCCCCATTCCTTATAGATGTATTGGGCAGGTGACCATCCAAAGAGGATGAACTGAGTGCCATGGGTGTGTCCAGCCAGTGTGAGCTCGATATCTGTAGTTGGGATTACTTCCTTACGCCAATGCGTAGGGTCGTGCGTGAGCAGTATCTTGGTCATACCTTCCGTGCCCCTCATGGCACGTGGCAGGTCCGCTTCTTGTGGGAAGGGAGGATTGCCCTCGTTCTCCACCCCTATGATAGCGATGCTGTCTGTGCCATGATGCAGGATGTCGTGCTCGTTGCGCAGCATCTTCCAACCCATCTGTCGCTGAAGGTTGCACAGACGGTCGGTATCCCGTTTCTCGTCATCAGCTCCCTGCCAACGGAAATAGCGCCCATAGTCGTGATTGCCCAGGATGGAATACACCCCGTCTGTAGCGCGGAATCCGTTGAGAATCTGCATGAACTGCTCCAGTTCTGAGGAGCGTTGATTCACCAGATCACCTGTGAAGAGGATGACGTCGGCCTGCTGTTCATTGACGTGCTTCACCAGCTCTTCGAGGATATCAGGCATGTCACGGAAGCTGCCAGAATGGATGTCCGACACTTGCAGCATCTTGTAGCCCTCGAAGCTCTGAGGAAGGTTGGGGATGTTCATCGCCACCTCATTCACCACGAAATGACGTAGTCCGAAGACTCTGGCATAGAGGATCATGCAGAAAAGGCAAAGTCCTATGATGGTACCAGTGATGGTGAAAAAGCGATGCGTCCATTGAACATTGAACGTTGAACATTGAACATTATCGCTACACTTTCTGCTACTTGTGAATAAACGCCCAACGGCCCGCACAAGGTCGCCTAAAAGTCCGAAGAGCATGAAGATGAACTTGGGTACGCCAAAGGCCATCATCAGGATGCTGAGCCACCCGATGGCATTGCTGCGCTCAGACATAGGGTTGTTGCTGCCTATGTACATCAGCACCACAAAGGCGGCTGTCAGCGCTATGGTAGGCAGCCAATAGAGCAAACGCAGGCCTTTACTTTTCACACGACGCTCTATGTAGCCCCAATAGATGTAGATGTCGGGCACGAAGAGCATCAACACGAATATGTACGCGAATCGTTGTAACACAATTTTTAAAATTCAAAAATTCAAAAATTCAGAAAATGCAAATAATAATCAATTGAGACAGTTGGCTAGGAACTGTCGCATGCGCTCTTCAGGTAGTTCTCGCCTTCTGACGTAGTCTTGAAATTGGTCTTCGCCTATCTTCCCTATGCTGAAATAGCGCGATTGCGGATGGGCGAACATCAGTCCGCTGACGGAGGCATGGGGGGTCATAGCGCCGTTCTCCGTGAGCGTGATGCCTATCTGCTGCATGTCAAGCAGTTGGTCTAAGAGGAAGTTCACCGACTGGTCTGGTAGGCTGGGATAGCCCACAGCAGGACGTATGCCCTGAAACTCCTCCTTACGCAGCTGCTCTATGGTGAGGTTCTCATCAGGCGCATAGCCCCAAGCCTCCTTGCGTACATACTGATGCATCTTCTCCGCACCAGCTTCAGCCAGACGATCCGAGAGCGTTTGAATCAGTAGGCGCTTATAGGCATCTGCCTCCTCGATGTTGGGCTCATGTACTGTAGTGGCGAAGAGTCCGATGGTATCTGGCACCCCACTGCTTAGCGGACGGATAAAGTCGCTCAGACAGAGGTAGGGCTGACCAGCTTCCTGCACCTTCTGTTGGCGGAGTAAGGGGAACAGCGTGCCGTCTATCAGCAGGTCGTCACCCTCCGCATTGGCGGGGCAGAGGCGATACATAGCGCGTACGGAAGTCTGCTTATCCAGCTCCTTGAGCACCTTCTGCGCCTCCATGAAGAGTTGCACAGCCTCCTGTGCCTTGATGCGCTCCTCGTAAAGGAAGCCGAATATCCAACCCGACTGGCAAGACACGCAGTCGCATACAGAGGCCACAGAAGCGTAGCGCGGAGAGAATCCCCACGCATGGAAGAAATACACCCAGTTGATGTATTCACTCACCTCATGCACCCGATATGTGATCACCTCATTCTTCACTCTTCATTCTTCATTTAAAAGTTGAACCACAGCGCCTGTCCTTTTTTCGTCTCATCCACCGTCTTCCCATCAAACACCAAATGCCCGTTGCAGAACGTCTTTTCTACACGCCAATGGAACTTATGGCCCAGCAGCGGACTCCATCCGCACTTGCTGAGGATGACCTCTGGTGTCACCTCCCAAGCGCCTCCTGGACGAACCAAGACCAAGTCGGCCCACGCCCCTTCTGCTATGTAGCCACGCTGCTCTATGCCGAAGAGTTCTGCAGGCGCATGGCACATCTTCTCCACCAACTTCTCGATGGTGAGCACCCCTTCGTCCACCAGCTCCAGCATGCAGAGCAGGGAGAGCTGAATCATCGGCATGCCAGAGGTAGCCTTCAGGGCCCCTCCCTGCTTCTCTTCCAGCGTATGAGGCGCATGGTCGGTCGCTATGGTATCTATGAGGTTGTTGGTCAGTGCTGCACGCAGCGCTTCTCTATCGGCCCGACGCTTCACAGACGGGTTGCATTTTATCAACGCTCCTAGCGTCTTGTAGTCCTCGTCGGAGAACATGAGGTGCGCGATGCAGGCCTCTGCCGTGATGCTCTTCATGAAAAGAGGTTCTTTGCTAAACAAGGCGAGCTCACGGGCTGTGCTCACATGCGCCACATGCAGGCGCGCCCCTGCTTCAGTAGCCAGTTTTACCGCCAGCTTGGTAGATTGGTAGCAAGCCTCGCTGCTGCGTATGAGGCGATGTTTCCACACAGGCACATCTACCACCTCTTTATATTTAGCCATGTTCTGACGT
The DNA here is from genome assembly GCA_937891085.1 of uncultured Prevotellaceae bacterium. Taxonomy (GTDB): domain Bacteria; phylum Bacteroidota; class Bacteroidia; order Bacteroidales; family Bacteroidaceae; genus Bacteroides. Next base: position 25,473 of record CALAEY010000087.1, read on the forward strand.
ATGATGTTCTGGTCTTCGCAATGCGCCACGATCACCTGGTCTGTGCCTCCGAAGATGCGCTTCAGGCTCTCCTGACGGTCCACCAGCATGTTGCCCGTGCTGCTGCCCATGAAGAGCTTCACGCCACACGTGCGATGACGGTCTATCTTTGGCAGATCTGCATAGTTGCTGTTGGTAGCCCCAAAGTAGCAGGAGTAGTTCACTACCGACTTTTGGGCCATCAGCTCCATCTTCTGCTCCAGCGTCTCCAGCGTGGTGGTCTGAGGTTGCGTGTTGGGCATGTCCATGACAGACGTCACGCCCCCCGCTGCTGCAGCCATGCTCTCCGTGCGTATGTCGGCCTTGTGCGTCAGTCCTGGATCGCGGAAGTGCACATGCTCATCGATGACACCTGGCAGCAGGTAGCATCCCGTAGCGTCTATGAACTTTGTGTAGGGTAGGGTGAGCGGCTTGCCGTCCGTGAGCACTTGGGCTATCATGCCGTCTTCTATCAAGACAGACCCTTGCTTCTTCACGCCATCGTTCACTATGATGGCATTGTGTATCAATGTTCGTTTCATTTCCGTTTGAATTTACCTTTCCAAGCGTCTATTCTGAGTTGTATCACGCCAAAGAGCGCCTCCCCGAAGATGCTGGTGTTCATCTTAGAAGCCCCCAAAACTCGGTTGATGAAGATCACAGACACCTCCTTGAGCTTGAAGCCCAGCTTATAGGCAGAATATTTCATCTCTATCTGGAAGGCATAGCCCTTGAAGCGCACCGCATCCAGGTCGATGGTCTCCAGCACCTTGCGCTTGTAGCACACGAAGCCCGCCGTGGTATCATGGATTGGCATACCTGTGATGATGCGCACATAGACGGAGGCAAAGTAAGACATCAAGATGCGTCCTATGGGCCAGTTCACCACATTCACCCCACTGATGTAGCGTGAACCTATGGAGAGATCGGCTCCCTCCTCCGCACAGGCACTGTAGAGGCGAGGCAGGTCGGCAGGATTGTGACTGAAGTCGGCATCCATCTCGAAGATGTAGTCGTAGCCATGCTCCAGCGCCCAGTGGAACCCCGCGATGTAGGCCGTGCCCAGTCCCAGCTTCCCGCTGCGCTCCAAGATGAATAGGCGCTCTGGGAAGTCCGACTTCATCAGCCCCTTCACGATGTCGGCTGTGCCGTCTGGCGAGCCGTCGTCTATCACCAAAATGTGGAACCCATGCTCCAGCGCCAGTACGGCCTTGATGATGTTCTCTATGTTCTCCCGCTCGTTGTAGGTGGGAATGATAACGATACTGTCTGATGTCTGCATCATAATTCTTGCCATTTTAGGCTAACAAAAGTAATGCTTTTCTGCATAAGAGACATCTTTTTGAAGATTTATTTGTATCTTCGCAGTCGTTTTTTAATATTTTTGACTGAGAATGACCTTAAAAGAAGTGCAACAGCTCTATGCTGCCCATCCCAGCATCACGGGTTTGCGTGGCATGCTATCCGATGCGTCAGTACACCATATCTATTGTGGCGGCCTGCAAGCATCGTCGGCCTCGCTCATGGCCTCCGTCTTGGCAGCCGATGGAAATATCCCTCTGTTCTTCATCCTGGGCGACCAGGAAGAGGCTGGCTATTTCTATCATGACCTCATGCAGATTTTGGGCGATGAGCAGGTGCTCTTTTTCCCCTCTTCGTTTCGCAGAGCCATCAAGTACGGCCAGAAAGATGCGGCCAACGAGGTGCTGCGTACAGAGGTGCTGAGCCGTCTGTCTAAGGGCGATTGCCGTGGCCTCTGCATCGTGACCTATCCAGATGCCGTGGCAGAGAAGGTGGTGCCTAAGGAGGAACTGAAGGACAAGACGCTGACGCTGCACAGGGGTGAGCGGGTAGACATGAAGTTTGTCACTGACCTGCTGCACTCGTTGGGCTTCGAGTACGTTGACTATGTCTATGAGCCTGGCCAGTATGCCGTGCGAGGCAGCATCATCGATGTGTTCAGCTTCTCTTCCGAGTTTCCCTACCGTATCGACTTCTTCGGCGATGAGGTAGACAGCCTTCGCACCTTCGAGGTAGAGAGCCAGCTCTCCAAAGAGAAGATGGACGATATCGTGATAGTGCCCGATTTGAGTCGTGCCTTGCAGGATCAGCGGGTGCGCATGGTGTCTGTGCTCCAGTCGCTTCCAGAAGACACGCTTATAGGCATGAAGGACTTCTTCTGGCTGCGTGAGCGCATCCATCAGGTGCACGATGAGGCCCTGCTGCCCCAGGCTGTGGCAGCGCGTGAGGCTGAGGAGACGGAGTATATCGAACTGGAAGGCAAGCTTATGGATGGTGATGAGTTCCAGATGCGTGTGCTGGGCTTCCGTCGCTTGGAGTTCGGCACCAAGCCCACAGGCACCCCAGATACCTCGCTGGCGTTCAGCGTCTCCCTGCAGCCGCTCTTCCATAAGAACTTCGACTTACTTTCAGAGCGTTTCAGTCAGTATCTGGCCAGTGGCTACAAGCTCTTCATCTGCAGCGATAGCCAGAAGCAGATAGACCGCATCCGCAGCATCTTTCAGGACAGGGGCGATGACATCACCTTCACGGCCGTAGATCACACGCTGCACGAGGGTTTCACAGACGATACATTGAAAATAGGTCTCTTCACAGACCATCAGATATTCGACCGCTTCCATAAATTCAACCTCACGAGCGATCGAATATC
>CALAEY010000088.1 GCA_937891085.1 uncultured Prevotellaceae bacterium
AAGTCAAGTTAAGACCAAGCGAAAACAGCATATTTGTATCCATGACTGCAAATTTACAAATAATATGCTACGCCACCAAATATCTACCCACACGATTCAACATAGAGCCTTTATTTTTTAATCCTTTAATTTCTATTTCTATGGCTATTAAAATGAAAGCTATCGAACGCAATGTGTCGTTCCAGAAGGGCGTGGAGAAATACGCCTATGTGCTGCAAACTGAGATATACAACCGCCTCACGGCCAGCAAGGTGATTCAGGAAGCTGCCATCCGCAGCGGTGTGCAGGAGGCACTGCTCAACGTGGCATGGATTGCTATTGGCGAAGTGATCAAGGCGTGGGCCACCGAGGGCCATTCTGTGGCTGTGCCTGGACTGGGCAGCATGCGCTTCGGCGTACGTGCCGCCAGCGTGGCCGATGTGAACGATGTGAGCACCAACCTCATCACGGCTCGCCGTGTGATATTCGTGCCGAGCACCGACATCAAGCAGGAGCTGAAGAATACCAACATCAACATCACCTGCTATAATCGCGACGGTGAAGTGGTGAAGCAGGTCACCAGTGCCGATGATGCCGAGGTGGAGGATAATGAGGGCTCTGGCAGTGGCTCCAATACGGGCAGCACCACTGAGCCACAGACTGGCGGCGGTGGCTCTACCGAGACAGGCGGTGGCAACAATGGCATCGGATGATAACAATGAGAATTGAGAATTGTCAATTCTCAATTAAAGAAATCCTTTTAAATCTTGTAGAATATGAAAAAAGAGACTTGGAAATTCATCATTCAGACGGTGATCGCCATTCTGACTGCCATAGGCACTACGCTGGGCGTAACCTCTTGCATGGGAACGCTCTGAGAATGACCGACGTGCAGCTCTCGGAGCACTTCTGGCTCCATGAATTCACAGACTCCTACACCGCCCGAATGCTGTGCTTGAAGAACGAACCACCGCCCGAGGCGGTGGAGTGTCTGAGAAACCTCTGCCTGCAGGTGCTGGAACCACTCAGGCTGTGGGCTGGCATACCGGTGCAGATATCGAGTGGCTACCGCTGTCCTGCCCTGAACCGTGCGGTGGGTGGTGCCCCACACTCTTGGCACCTCACTGGCTGTGCTGCCGACCTGCACCTGCCATCGGTGGCCACAGGCAAGCGTTGGTATGCCTACCTCAGGTGCCTGCCTCACACCGAACTGCTATGGGAGCAACGAGGATCCACCACTTGGATACACGTGGCCCTGCGACCCTAACACTCACGAGGGGGTGACTCACCACTAAGAGCCACTCCCTCGTTTTGCTTAGCGCTACGCGCTACAGGTGCTACAGTAAGTTTCTGCTTTAACAGACCATATTCTTCGTCTATCACGTACACACATTTGCTCGGATTATCTCATATACTACGGATAAAGTTTCACATAAATTTGTTTTTTCAAAAATAAAGGCTTACTTTTGCTGTAATTTCAGTCGGGATGTTGCGATGTTCCCTGAAAGGACATAAATAACGAAAGGTGTTATTGAGATTATCTTCTGAAATCAGATCTCGCAAATCCGTTTTAGAGTGAAGATGATAGCAATAGCACCACATCTGTTGATATATACTCCCTCTTTATGCACTTATGCATAACCAAGGCTAATCGTATATGTCTAATTGGTGTGGGCTATTGTTTTATCCACTCTAAAGGCAATGCGAGAGCCAGATTTCAGGATAAGACATAGATAATAGTTCCCACACCTTATTTTTATTATTGCTTTTCCATGGGAACTGAAGAAGCATAAAAGAACTTTTATAGATTTATGGCTAAGGAAGTTTATGAGGAACCTCAAGCAGAGGTCGTAGTAATGGAGGCACAAAACACCCTGCTTCAAACCAGTGGTGAAAAATTTGGTAACGGAGGAAGCTGGAATTAACTCTAATCATTTTAAAAGTACAAAGTAATTATGAAAAAGACAATTGAACTTTTGCCTATAACCTTGCTGATACTGACAGGTTGTAGCACAAATGAACTGACGGATATTACTCCTGTGCCTGAGAGTAAAGTGATAATCACCGCCTCTATTGAACAAGAAGCTAACACACGTGTGACTCTAAATGAGAACCGTGAACTGCTATGGCATAGCGGTGATGCCATCACACTATTTGATGATGGAGGTAATACCAAGACCTATACACTGACCAAAGAGAGTGAAGGGAAGACTTCTGGTTCGTTTGAGGGAGATGCTTTGCAAGGAACCCTAGTTGGAGCAGCACACCCTGCTACAGCAAACCCCGTACTTGATGGCAATAAGCTGACAATGACGCTGCCAAGCACCATAACGTATGGTAACGTCGGAGTACCGATGTATGCACAGGGAGCAGATGCTTCAAACTTGAAATTCAAACAGCTGGCAGGTTTACTGAAGCTGGAAATAGTGAACATGCGAAGTGGTATTACTGGAATAAGGGTAAAAGCAGACAAACCTATCAGCGGTACCTTTGTGGTGGAAGACGTGACTGCAAAGGGGGCTATCGTCACTTCTACTGCAACTGATAGTGATAGCAAACAATTAGAGATAACGTTCCCATCAGCTACTACCAGTATATCAGACAATGTATTTTACATACCACTGCCTGCCCAGTCTTATGAGACTATCGAAATAAGTCTGTGTACAGAAAACGGTGCAAGCGTCCTAACTACCTATGAGAACAAGACTGTGGAGCGTGCCATGATGTATTCCTCCTCGTTTATTTTCCCGAACCTGACAGGTACATGGCTTTGTACGGAATATGATGAAGATGGTAAGATACATGATCAATCTACTTTTGTTTTCAACTCAGACAACACCTGTACTACCACTCATTACTTAATGACTCCGGGCGAGGACTACAATGTTGAAGGAAGTTGGTTTACAGAACCTAAGACGGAGGATAGTGCTAACATAAGATTGGAAAGGTCTTCTAAAGACGGCAGATTCGACTATATCTTATCGACCACGGGAAATGTTAACGATATCTCATCACCTACAAAAATTGAAGGTTCTTTAGCAGAATACACTGCTGGACCCACTACTCCCCGTCAAGTATTCTTTAAATTTGTTATGAATCGCGAGAATCCATAAGACTATCGACAGACGGTTAGTCATACCATTTAAAAGAAATGAGTTCGGCAAAGTCGAACTCATTTCTTTTTATAATCAAATCTTCTCTGCTCACCAAATCAGAAGCTGTAGTAAAGACCGAAGGTGATGTCGTTGCCATCTAAATCGAAGCCAAAGGCATGAATCTCATCGATGGGAGCATGGTCGCGGCCATATTTAAATCAAAACAATAAAAAAAATCCATGTGGTGATAAGTTCCTAAAGGCTTAATAGCGTTCCTTAAATGGTGTTTTATGCAACAAATCAAAGATATTTCTTTCAAAAATACGATGATTATGTCTATTACAGGCTGTCTTAGATGACACATTTTAGGTTTAGGAACTTATCACCACACGGAGTTAAAAAAACACTGTAGCGCTACGCGCTACAGGTGCTACAGTAAAAATACTCTAAACCATTAACCCTAAACTCTTAACCCTAAACCCTAAACCAGACACTTATCCAAGTCACGGGCAATGGCTTCCTTGTCGAGATGCTGACCGATGAAGACCAACTTCTGCATGCGGTCACCATATTGCTCGTCCCAATCGCGGCGCAGTGCTGGTTCGCGCTCCATGAGGCGATAGAGCTCTTCCTCAGGCATGGTGGCATACCACTGACCGGCATTGCGCAGAGACACCTGCTTACCAGCCTGCTCAAAGACGTAGCACGTCTCACGCTCATCGCTGAAGTAGCACAAGCCCTTGGCACGAATCACGCTCTTTGGCCACTTGCGCGCCACAAACTCATCAAAGCGAGCCAAGTCAAATGCCTCTCGGCGGAAATAGACATAGGTTCCAATGCCGTATTCCTCAGCTTCACCCTCATCGTGATGGTGGTGATGATCATGGTGGTGATGTCCATGTTCCTCATGATCATGGTCGTGGTCATCATCGTCATCGTGATGGTGATGGTGTTCGTGGTCATCATCATCGTCGTCATCATCGTCATCATGGTGATGATGCTCTTCCTCCTTATATTCAGACTCCACCTCACTGATCCAAGTGGCAGAAGTAGCCACCTTGTCGAAATCGAACATGTGGGTATTCAGGATCTTGTCAAGCTCCACATCGCCAAAGTTACAAGGGATAATCTCGGCCTTTGGCTGCAGTGCACGGACGATCTGGCTCAAACGCTCCAGCTCCTCAGGACTTACCTCACGTGCCTTGTTGAGCAGCACGATGTTGCAGAACTCTATCTGCTGAATCACCAGATTCTCTATGTCTTCCTCTTCGATGTTCTGCTTGAGCAGATCCAATCCGCCAGCAAACTCATCCTTCATGCGCAGGGCATCTACCACGGTGACGATGCAATCGAGCCGAGGAAGGCCGTCGGCAGCATACTGTGGCATGAGCTCAGGCATAGAACAGATGGTTTGTGCAATAGGTGCAGGTTCGCAGATACCGCTGGCCTCTATCACAATGTAGTCGAAGCGCTGCATACGCAGTATGTCGTGCAACTGCTCCACAAGATCCATCTTCAACGTGCAGCAGATGCAACCATTTTGCAAAGCCACAAGGCTGTCGTCTTTCTGCCCTACTACACCATCTTTCTCTATAAGTGTGGCGTCGATATTCACCTCGCCTATGTCATTCACTATGACGGCAAACTTGATGCCGCGTTCATTGGTCAGAATTCTGTTGAGCAACGTGGTCTTTCCACTGCCCAGATAACCTGTCAGCAAGAGTACAGGCGTTTCCATTTTCATCTTTATTTCCATTTCGTTTCAATTTTCGAGGCACAAAAATACGAAATATAATTGAGAATAGAGAATGGAGGATTGAAAATTATTACACCCCAAACTCTAAACCCTAACATACCTCCACCACGCATAGGTCATTATACAGCATCCTGCCACGGCAGCGGTGCCAAGGAACACGAGGCCGTAGCCATTGGCAAAGGCCACAGGCGCAAAGGTGACCAGACAGATTTCTACAGGTGCGATGAAGAGGTAAGCCAAGGCATAGTTCTCCAGACAGCGGCTGCGCATCTCTGGGTCGGCAATGCGAAGCAAGGCAATGCCCATGGCCATGGTGCCCGTGAACCATCCCCAAGTGAAAAGGGCTTTCTCAAACCAGCAGTCGTTCATAAGCCTACGGCCTACAAAAAGCACATAGAGCAAGGTGACCAGCAAGCCGCATACCAACAAGATAAGCAACGGCACCAGATACTGCATCACCACACTCAGCTTGATGCTGCTGATGCCGAAAGCCACTAAGAAATCAGTAAACGTGCCGCTAAGGTGCCCCATAGCCTTAGGAGAGACATAGAATGACACCTTCGCATGGTCGAAGCAGAACTTCAAGAGAATACCCACCACGAATGCACAACTAAATACCGGCATCTCCAACTGTGGCAGGAAATAGGCCACCAACTGGCTGATACCGTAACCTCCGAGTGCTACGACGCAGATGATGCAGACATGAAAAGCCAAGCTGTCGATGGAGATGGAGGAGCTGGTGGCCTCACCCATACTCTCTCTCTTATGCTCTGGCATCAGGCCCGTGCGAAGCTCATCGGGGAGTTCTGCAAAGTCGGTGATGAAGCAGGTATATCCACGACGGGTGCCCCACTTCACCAATGCCAAACCTATGAATACCGAAGCGAGGATGCCCACTGTGGCAGCAGTCATGGCAAGGGTAAGCATGTCTTCTCCACCCATTCGGAGGAACGACTGGCCGATGGCCGCAGCCGTGCCATGTCCGCCACAGAATCCTGCAGGCATGGACAACCCGAAGTAGCTCTCCAACGGCCAAATGCGGCTTAAGATAAAGAAGCCGAGCAATCCGCCAAAAGCCCATTGCCAGAGCATGCCCGTCTGCGAATAGGCCCACATACGCCCGATGTTCTCTCCTTGTTTCTCACCACCTTTTGCTGATGAGAACGGCAGACAACCGAATATCAGTGCGATGAGGATACCAGCGTATGTGCCCATCTGGTCGCTTAGTGGAATCCACCCCAATCCGCCAGGGCCAAAGGCTAAACCCAGAAAACCTGCGATAAGGCTGGGCGGGATAAAATAGCGCTGTGCAAAGCTGAACTTCACACGGATAAGCTTTCCAAGCAATAACAAGCAAGCTATCAAGCCTACATCAACGAATAGAGTCCAAGGAGAATACATTTTAAAATGCAAAAATTAAATAATTCAAATATGCAAATATTATAATGGCTATCGGCTTTACCTTACCCAAAGGGCGACACCACTGCTGGCACCCCAAATCCACAGGATATTGAAGAGGATGCCAAAGAGCACGGCCCATATAGTATTTTGGCGATAGACTTTTTCATAGTATTCCTTACTCTCCCAACGTTCTGAGAGCCATACCAATCGGCGGCCATTACGACAGAACACGTATGCCAACGCCAGATTGGTCAGGAAGCGCAGCATGGTGAGCCAAGCGAGTGATTCGGGAAAAATACTCACCACCACATGAATGCTGACAAAGAGCAGATAGAGCGGTAGGCGGTAACGGACACGATGGCAGATAAGGAAATACTTAGGGAACAGCAAACCTACCCAAGACATACGGTTGATGCCTGGCATGAGTTGGGGATCATAACGAGGATCAATTGCCTCCTTCAAAAGGTTACTATCACGCTTCCAGAAATACGACAGGTTTTCTTCCAGATGATGCGGATGACCTTCGCGATGAAGGGCGATCAGCTCGTCATAGGCCTTCTTACTATCGAGAAGATGAATGCGGAAAGTACCATCTTCACGTAGATAGAACACCTGCTCTTCATCCTGCAGCTGATGCAGCTCTGGGAAATCCAAATCATACTCGTCCTTGGCATATTTACGGAAGGTTTGATACTGCTTAAAGTCTGTGACCCAGAAGATGACCTTCTCCAGATAGCCATGTTCCACACATTGGTCAAACTCCCACAGATAGCCCTCACTGATATTGACGCGCTGCAAAATGATGGGGGCTTCGCGCTGCATCTTCAGCACAGCTTCCTGCCAGTCGTCACCCGCATAGATGCGCTTCGCACCACGCGGTGGCATGAACTCGTTGGGTTGTCCTATAGCGTATGGCTGGTAGATTTTCCTAAGTGCAGCCATCAATCTTCGCTCGCATTGGTTTCTACGGTTGTCTTCCTTGAAGCTACGCAGGTAGAGGATGAAGTAACGAAGGTACGGCACTTGCTCCGTGGAAAAGAAATCGAGCTTACCAAGCAAGGAGCTGAGGATGTAGTAAAGCGGAATGATGAACATCAGCATGAAGCTCATAGGCAAGAACATCTGACGGTAAGAGTCGAACTCCCCGCTGAAGAAACTCTTGTAGTTCACCATGAAAGAGAATATATTGACCAACTGGAACGCACAGAAAAGCGTGCAAAGCATCAGAATCCAATGCGATACTTTGCGGCAGCGAATCGCCAGTTTATAGTTGCTGGTGTAATAGATGATCAGACGGAATGGCAGTGAGAGGACGAGGTACCAAACCAACATCCACACCAATCCCCAAAGTGCTCCCATCAATGTGAAAGGCAGCACACTGGTTGCAAAATAAGTTACATCCCATGCTTGTTGCATAACCGTCACTCTTTGGTGATCTTATAACCCAACTTCAATAGCAACTTAATGGAGTTCATGGCTGTGGCACGGTCATACTCACGCTCTCCCTCCGTCAGTTCTTCATAGGGAATGAGGTCGGGATGCTGCTTCAGGGCATCGTTGCGTACAGGTCCGTAAGTCCATCCTTCATTCATGCGGTTATGAGCCCACACTTCATGGGCATTCTTGGCTATCTGTTCACGCAGCTCCAGCAATCCGTCTGGTAAGGTTACTTCAGAAAGATCTGCTGGCTGTGGTATATATTTCTTGTCTTCCTTCATTCTTCATTAACTTCGTTGATTATGCTCACGCTCGGCAGATCTGATGCAAGCATCGCTCTGCTCTCACTTAATCGCATAATTCTTCATTCTTCAATTTCTTGTTCTTCCCTGTGACAAGGTCGGTCACCCACTTGCCGATTTTACGCTGGATACCAGCCTCCGTGGTAGGAATGCCTGTCTGCTTGGTGAACCAGCGCTTCAGTTTGGTGATGCCCAGCAACTTCTTCCAACTGAATGACACGGTGACACCTGGGATTATCTCTGTCCCCGTTTTCTTACGCTTTCGGGTCGTACCAGAGGTGGTGGTCGTGGTGGTCACCGTCACCCCATTCTTGGTGGTCTTTTTGGTTGTAGTCTTCTTTGTTACCATAATTCTAAAATATATTGAGAATTGAAGATTGAGAATTGAGGATTAATCTCCCAAATGAGAATCAAAGCGCAGCTATAATTTTCAATTGTCAATTGTCAATTGCCATTCTTCATTATTTTGTTCATTACCAGTGCGATGGCTCCGTCGCCCGTCACATTGCAAGCCGTTCCGAAGCTATCCATAGCGATGTAAAGTCCTATCATCAACGCTTGCGCCGCCTCATCGAAGCCAAGCATCGACTGCAAGATACCGAGGGCTGCCATAATGGCTCCGCCAGGCACTCCAGGCGCTGCCACCATGGTGATGCCCAGCATGCAGATGAATCCGAAGAACATGCCGAAGGTATAGGGCATGCCTTGCATAAGCATCAGCGCCAGTGCACAAGCTACTATCTTGAGCATACTACCTGAGAGATGGATGGTGGCACAGAGAGGGATGACGAAACCAGACACCTCGTCACTCACCCCATTCTTGCGCGTCTGCTCCAAAGTCACGGGGATGGTAGCGGCACTCGACTGGGTGCCCAATGCCGTGAAATAAGCTGGGAGCATGGTCCATAGCAACTTCAGTGGGTTGCGCTTCACGATGCCGCCTGCCACGCAATAGAGCCCAATAAGCCAGAGGATGTGCAGCGCGAAGATGATGCCGATAATACTGATGAACACCACGAGGATGGAGAATACCTGCCCCGACTTGGTCATATTCAGGAAGATGCCAAAGATATAAAGTGGCAGCAGTGGCAGTATCACACTACTGATGGTCTTGACTATGATTTGCTGGAAATCGCGTGCCACGTTCTTCAGATAATCGGTTTCCAGAGTGGCAGCTCCAAGGCCGAGGACGAAGGCCAACACGAGGGCCGTCATTACATCCATTAGCGGAGGGATATTCACCGTGAAATAAGGCTCTATGCCTTTGGCCTCGCTGATCTCCTCCAATGGCACTCCAGACGTGATAAGAGAGGGGAAGAACGTCTGTCCCGTAGCGAAGGAGAGCAATCCTGCCACCAGCGTACAGCCGTAGGCCATCAGCACCGTGATGAGCAGCATGCGCCCTGCCCCACGTCCTATGTCGGCAATAGCCACAGTGACCAACCCCACGATGATAAACGGGATGCAGAAACCGAGGAACTGACTGAACACTGAGTTGAATGTCTCGAACACACGCACCAGCCACAACGGCAGCCATTGCCCGATGACAATGCCCAGCACAATGGCTATCAGGATGCGCGGCAAAAGGCCTATATGGAGTTTCTTCATATTCACAACGATTTGATGTTGCGAATATAATAAAAAGAGGTGAAAATAAGCAAGGTAGTCTGCTGTTTTTTATTCCCTTGCTTATTTTCACCTACTTTCACTCTAAACCTCCCCAAAGCAAGAAGGAGTTTTAGAGGGAGGGAGTACAATGAACCTATTGGTTTACCACGTTAACGTTCTTGTTTCCTTCAAGCGACGTATTCAAGCTGGTGGTATCGGCTTTGCGGGCATACAATGTCATTGTACGCGAGGTTGTTTTTGCTTCATTAGTATATTGATTGCCACAAATTATATTTGACTTCGTGAGCTGCGTTAGCTGTGTAACTATAACCCCAGTCATCAGGTTTCCTGAGCAATTCAAGGTTTTCAAGGCTGTATTATTTGTTAATGATAAACCAGTGGTTGTGAGAAGATTATCACTGCACGTCAAAGAACCAAGTTCCGTATTGGTAGATGTGTTTAATGAAGTGAGCTTATGCCCATCAACACGCAATACCGTCAGTTCTGTACAGCCTGTTACATTCAAAATACTCATCTTTCCAACTTGGCTATCATCGCTATATATATTGAAAATCAGTGATGTCAGCGAGGTGCAATTACTAAGATCCAAAACCGTTAAATATGGCAGGTAAGCAGTAGAACCTGTGGTAGCCCAGTTCAATGTTGTAAACTGATTTTCCCCGGCATACAAATACTGAACCTTCGTATTATTCAACCCATTAAAGGTGGTGAGCTGGTTGTCAGAACAGTTTATATATATAAGTTCAGTGTTATAATTCAAAGTCAGTTTAGTGAGTTTATTGCCAGAGCAATTTAAAACACCCAAAGCCGTGTTCTTGGTTAAACCCAGGCTACTAATCTGGTTATTTGAGCAATTCAAAGTAGTCAACGCCGTATTGTAAGTTGTACTAAGCGATGTAAGTTTGTTGCCTGAGCAATTCAAATTAGTCAAAGCCGTGCTCTTGGTTATACTCAGGCTACTAATCTGGTTATTTGAGCAATTCAAATCAGTCAACGCCGTGTTATTGTATAAACTCAGGCTACTAATCTGGTTATTTGAGCAATTCAACTCCTGCAAAACCGTATTGTTAGCTGTACTAAGCGATGTAAGCTTGTTGTTTGAGCAGTCTAACTCTCTCAGGGCAACGTTTTTGGATACATCTAACGAGGTGAGTTGGTTGTCAGAGCAATACAAATACATAAGTGATGTGAAGATTTTTAACTGATCGTACACTTCTGACTCTGTCACATTAGTAAGATTAAGTTTAAATACAGATTTTATTTTATTTTTATTTTCACTTAACCAGTACTTCCCGTCAGCGTTCTTGATGAACGTCACTGTATTATTTGCCTCCGCATTGGCCACCAGAGTTGAGTTTATGGATAGATCCATCGTTTTAGAGATCTTCCAACCATCATTCCTCACCAAATCTTTCTCAGGCGTAAAGGTAGTTGTATAAACAAAATTATTGCCTGTCAACGTCAAGGTCAGAGTGCCACCATTGGTCTTCAGATTCACAGGAAGCACCAACATGTAGGCCGTGAGTTTACCGTTTGCTGCCACTGCGATGTTATTCAACTTCATCGAGATGGTTTGAGTAGTCGTCAAGCTATTAACTGCAGGTTCCGAACCAGAGATATCCAGATTTGCCCTTGTGATAAAGGGCGATTTCGTCGAGTTTGAGGTGAGGCTCAATTCGGTGAAGGTGTCGGCACATGGAATTGTAAGGTCAAACCACAGTACGGAGCTCATGCGCTTCATCGTGAAATTCAGACCACCACTATCGCTTTTGGTGGTAGGACTGGATCCCATGTAATCGTAGGCACCCAAGTGAGCCGTACTGCCGTTGGCAGTCTGCTTCATCTTACTATAGTCATACTCTATCGGAATAGTCTTATTGTCATTGAAAACGTTCCACTTACTGAAGGGGAAGTAGGCCGAATAGGTATAGGAGGGCTTCAATGCCCAGCCTCCGCCATCAAAGTTAGCAGAAATGGTGCCGTACTCCGTCAGTGGGAACTCCACCTGCCCTCCTTGACTGGGGAAGATGCCAATGGTGTCGCCCTCTGCCCACAAATCCTTGAACGTACCATTTGCAATAACAAAGTCACCTCTTGTGGAAGCCTGATCGTATATTTCACCAAAGGGTTCAATGGTGGCAGTAATGTACTTGATGTAGGATTCTGTGCCAGCCGTCTTATCAACAGAGGTGACATCTGACACCAAATCATCGGCACAGGAGGCAAGCCCCAAGCAAACCGAAAGAAGGAATAGATAGCGCATCTTGTTTTTCATAATATCTGGTTTAAATGTGAATAATTCTTGTTTAGCTGAATCTCCGGCGCACGGGTAGGCATTTAATTTCTCTCCTACCCGTGCCACCTGAGGTTCATCTTAGAGCACAACTCAAAAGTGCGCTTAGTCAGAAGCTGCCTTCTTCACCTGTAGCGGAATCAGCAATTACGCCCTCAACTTCCATCTCAACCACTTCTGCAGAAGGGATTTCATAAATGACTTTCTTCATTTGTGAACAATTTAAAATGTTAAACATATAGTGAATTAATTCTCTTTCAGCTTACCAGACTTGCATCAAAGCAAAAAAGGCGCATGGCGCATGGGATTCCATTTGATGGAATCCCATGCGCCATGCGCACATTAACCTCACTCGCCGCTATGCGGCTCGCGATTTTAGTATTTATAGAACAACGTTCGTTCGTTCGTTCGTTCGTTCTAACAAAATAATCCATATTTCCAAGCATTTGCATGGAAATCTTCAAGGAAATATTTGTCAGTCCGTATGTCATCATTGCCTATTATTGCATTTTCTTATAACATGCTACAAAAATAGGACTTCTCCACGAAAATACCAAATAAAACTACTTATTTTCACTTCCGCAGTGCCTCGATGCTTTCCTTGAGCGACTTGATGATGCTCTCGGCATCGGCTTGCTTCTTGCGCTCCAAGGCTACCACGGCCTCTGGGGCATTGGCCACGAAGCGCTCGTTGCTGAGCTTAGCGAGCACACCCTTCAGGAAACCTTCCTTCGCCTTGAGCTCCTTCTCCATGCGGGCTATCTCTGCCTCTACATCGATGAGGTTCTTCATAGGAACGGCATACTCGGCTGTGCGTACCATGAAGGTAGCAGCACCCTCGGCCTTGGCATCCACCACGGCGATGTCACTCAGGTTACACATCTTATATAATATAGCGTTGAAGTCGGCCACAGGATTAGCGCCTACCACCTGCAGTTCCAGCGTCTCCTTCTGAGCGATGTTCTTCTGCACACGCACGGCACGCACGTTGCTGATGACTTCCTTCATCTCCTCGAAGCGGTCGAGCAGAGCTTCATCTACCTTACCTACAGGAGCCATCGGACTTACCAACAGGCTCTCGCCATCCTTGCGGTCAACGATGTGCTGCCAAAGTTCCTCTGTGATGAATGGCATGAACGGATGCAACAAGTGCAGCAGATTGTCGAAGAACTCGATGGTCTTATCCATCACCACCTTACTGATTGGCTTCAGATAAGCAGGCTTGATCATCTCCAAATACCATGCTGAGAACTCATCCCAGAACAACTTATAGACTGCCATCAGGGCCTCACTGATGCGATACTTAGAGAAGAGGTCGGCCATCTCCAGAGCCACGGCATTCTGCTTGTTCTCGAACCATTCCATAGCCAACTTAGAAGCTTCCGGCACTTCTACGTCCTCACTCACTTCCCATCCCTTCAACAGACGGAAGGCATTCCAGATCTTGTTGCAGAAGTTGCGTCCCTGCTCACAGAGGGCATCGTCGAAGAGGATATCGTTACCTGCAGGTGCAGAGAGCATCATACCCATGCGCACGCCATCGGCACCATACTTCTCGATCAGTTCCAATGGGTCTGGGCTGTTGCCGAGGCTCTTGGACATCTTGCGGCCCAGCTTATCGCGCACGATACCAGTGAAATACACATTCTTGAATGGGTACTTGCCCATATATTCCTCACCAGACATGATCATGCGTGCTACCCAGAAGAAGATGATATCTGGAGCAGTCACCAGGTCGCTGGTTGGATAGTAGTAGTTGATCTCCTCGTTGCCAGGATTGTTGATGCCATCAAAGAGGGAGATAGGCCAAAGCCATGAAGAGAACCACGTATCCAGTGCATCCTCATCTTGACGGAGGTCGCTCAGTTGCAGATTCTCGTTGCCGCTGGCCTTGCGTGCCAATACCAAAGCCTCCTCAGCGGTCTCAGCCACCACAAACCGTTCAGAGTCTTCTGCATTGTCAATTGTCAATTGTGAATTGTCCATTGGATAATAGTATGCAGGAATGCGATGTCCCCACCACAGCTGACGGCTGATGCACCAATCCTGAATGTTCTCCAGCCAGTTCTTGTAGGTATTTACGTACTTCTGAGGATAGAAGTGCATCTCGCCATTCACCACTGGAGGCAGGGCGATGTCTGCGAAGTGCTTCATCTTGAGGAACCACTGCAGGGAGAGACGAGGCTCGATGGCAGTATCAGGATTGCGCTCGCTGTAGCCCACCTTATTAGTATAGTCTTCCACCTTCTCCATCAAGCCAGCCTCTTGCAGGTCCTTGGCTATCTGCTTACGGCAGTCGAAGCGATCCATGCCCACATAGAGCGGACTCTGCTCAGAGATGGTGCCGTCGGCATTGAAAATATCGATGGTCTCCAGATTGTGCGTCTTACCCAGCATATAGTCGTTGGTATCGTGTGCAGGCGTTACCTTCAAGCAGCCCGTACCAAACTCTATGTCCACATAGCGGTCTTCAATCACAGGAATCACGCGGTTTACCAGCGGCACGATGACCTTCTTGCCCTTCAGCCACTGCGTCTTAGGGTCCTTAGGATTCACGCACATAGCGGTATCACCCATGATGGTCTCAGGGCGGGTGGTAGCCACTACGGCATAGTAGCCCTTGGCATCCTTATGAATCACATTGCCCTCACCACTCTCATCAACCGTATTCTGATACTCAGGAGCCACATAATACTTCAGGTAGAAAAGGTGACTGTGTTCCTCCTTGTAGATCACCTCCTCCGTACTCAGTGCCGTGAGTGCCTTAGGATCCCAGTTCACCATGCGAAGTCCACGGTAGATCAGACCCTTATTGTAAAGATCCACGAATACCTTGATGACGCTCTGGCTACGCTTCTCATCCATAGTGAACGCCGTGCGATCCCAATCGCAAGAAGCACCAAGCTTACGCAGCTGCTGCAAGATGATGCCCCCATGCTCATGGGTCCAGTCCCACGCATGCTCCAAGAACTGCTCACGCGTAAGGTCACGCTTCTTGACACCCTCGGCAGCAAGCTTCTTCACTACCTTGGCCTCCGTGGCGATGCTGGCATGATCGGTACCTGGCACCCAGCACGCATTCTTGCCCTCCATACGGGCACGACGCACCAAGATATCCTGAATGGTATTGTTGAGCATGTGGCCCATGTGAAGCACACCCGTGACGTTTGGCGGTGGGATGAC
This sequence comes from uncultured Prevotellaceae bacterium, assembly GCA_937891085.1. Taxonomy (GTDB): domain Bacteria; phylum Bacteroidota; class Bacteroidia; order Bacteroidales; family Bacteroidaceae; genus Bacteroides. The sequence continues at coordinate 15,076 of CALAEY010000088.1, forward strand.
GATGGTGTAAGGTTCACGTCCATCTGGTTTCGAACTGAAAAGCTTATGGTCAGTCCAATACTGATACCATTTTCCCTCCACGTCGGCGGGGTTGTACTTCGTTGCTAATTCCATAATTTCTTAAAAGTTTTAATATTTTGGCTGCGAAGTTAATAAAAAATTTGCTACAATGCTACAGTTGCTACAGTTTGTTTTTATTATATCTCTTCTCAACATTATTTGTATAAGCAGAAAAATAATTACTTATCTGTTTGGCACTGATACTATTTTTAGTATCTTTGCCGAAAATATCACAACACATGGGAACAAAAGAAAAACTGATAGAACGTTTTCTGACTTCACGCCGATATGAAATATAAGCATACCTTACCTAACTTACTACTGGATATAAGGCAGGCAGGTACATATACAATCATACCATCATGGGCATCTATCGTTGCCAAGTTCTTGACAGAGATTTGGAATTTCCTAGGTTCCGACACGTCAAAAACAAAGCGCATGATAAACGCCTTTTTCATTAAGTAACGCCCCACCCTTCACTCCTCCAACAAAGGAGTATTGGCATGAGGACGATGCAAAAGTAAAAATTTTGAGTGATAAATCAAATATGTGGTAAGCATTATTTGCATAATCCACGCAAAAACACTTATTTTGTATCAAAATAAAAAGATACTACTATGCCACTAAGATTTACTGCCCAAGATATGAGGAACGGACATCCGATGATGATGGGATACAATACAGATATGTACTATACCAAGATAGGTAACCAAGTGCTGAAGATTCTGTCAAAGTATCCAGACAAAGAGCTCTTAGACCAAGTGACTATGTTTAGAATAGCAGAGAAACTGGCACTCTACTTTGAGGACATCATCTGCGACCTGGGCATCTGGAGCAGTTTCGTAAAGAAGCATCAGGAGCTTTATGGCAAACCTCTCCCCTTCTATAAGACAGAGGGAGAATACTATGCTGACGAGCCTCATCTGTGTGACATTCAATACCTTATCTGGGACACGCTGACAGAATGCTCTGAAGACACTATCACCAATCCAGAGAATCCTGGCATCAAAAGGCTGGCTGCTGATTTCTACCTCTTGCTGGACGAAGAGTTTGAAAATGCTCCCATCAATGAAGAACTGAAGCAGTTCTTCGAGCAGGCGAGTTTCCTGAACGACTACATAAAACTGAGAGATATGCTTCACTGGGTTTTCGATGGCAACTATCTCGTATCTTCCATGACTCACGAAAATGCCTGCGTGGAAACGTTGTTGAACGAAGTGGAAACATATCTGGAAATGGAATATAATGACCCAAGGGCTGAATATGCCGCCTTCACCCAATGCTATTTTAAGTTTAAAGTGGGGCCGCTGGCACTCTACCCTAAAGAATGGTTGGCTATGATCCTCAGATATAACGGACAAGAGAAGGGTGTTAAGAAGGTAGAACAGATTACGTATCATAATTACGACCTCTACCGCCTTGAGAAATTCGACAAAGAGCGCATCTACCTATGCGACTCTGACAATATGCACTTCTCCATACGGAAAGATGACTATGGTGACATGCTGGACGACACGCTGCGCGAGACCGATGGCTGTATAGCGGCTTTTGTCTACTACGACGGCGAATGGCACCCCAATGGCATGGATGCATGGAACAAGTTTGAAGATTCACACAACGCCATACGTGAGTATAAGCGCAGATACCGAACTGGTATTTCTAAAGGAACCTTCAAGAAGCTGATGAAAAAGTCGGGCGGCAGTCCGCTATTCTTTTTCCGTGACGGAGAAGAGCTACATCGCTTCAGCATTGAAGAAATGGGAGTGCCTGAACACTTACTACAGCCCTCCGAACTGGACAGTGAAGAATACATCACCATGTGGATGCCTTCTTATGACAAAGACTTCTTCCTTATGCCCGACAGTGCTTTAGGCATCAAGGATCCACGAAATCCTTACTACGATGCAGAAAGGGCCAGCGAATCACTACAGGCCATGATTTTCTCACCTACAGGTGCACCTGCTGACATGCTGGAGTATCTGGAAAGCCACCAGATGATACCAGATGCTGGTATGAACCATTACTTAGGCAAAGAAGACGGGCAAAGACTTATACATGAGAATTTGGATTTCATAGTCAGAACCATGCGCAGGGAAAACTATTGATCTTCCTTCATGAACTTCACTGCCAGCATGGTGAGGTCATCGCTCTGCTCGGCACTGCCGACAAACTCCTTGACAGCCTCGGCCATGCGCTTGATCATAGACTCTGGCGCATCCTGCTTTCTCTCCAAGACTCGATTGGCCACCTTCAGCATGCGCTCCTCACCAAATTGCTTCTGAGAGCCGTCTTCTGCCTCGATGAGTCCGTCGGTATAGAGGAAGATAGTGGTGCCTGGCTCTATGAACATCTTCTGGTCTTCGAACTGCCAGCCTGACATCAATCCTATAGGTACATTGGCCGTCATAGGAAGTAGGCTTACCCCATTGCTCACCATAATCGGAGCGCAATGACCTGCATTGCAATAGTGGAACTTACCTGTAGTAAGGTCGAGCTTACCAACAAACAATGTGACGAACATATTGTCCTCATTCATCTCAGACATGGCATTGTTCATATCACCCACGATACGCCCCACATTGTCCTGATGCGCAGAGATGGTGCGGAACAAGGAGCGCGTCACGGCCATCACCAATGAGGCAGGCACTCCCTTACCGCTCACATCGCCGATACAGAAGAACAGCTTCTCGTCACGGATGTAGAAGTCGAACAAATCGCCTCCCACTTCCTTGGCAGAATCCAGCATGGCATAGATCTCTATGTCGTGCCTATCGGGATACGGAGGATAAATCTTTGGCAGCATGCCACGCTGTATACCACTGGCAATGCGAAGCTCACTGCCGATGCGCTCTTTCTCGGTATTCACAATCTGCAGACGCTTGAAAGCACCTGCCGAACGCTTCAGAATAAAAGCCAGCAGTCCCAAACCGAAGAGCATCAGCAGGAACAGATTGAAGCCCACTTGGCGTAGGCCGTAATAGATCTCCTTATCGGCAGCCACCACGGCCATAGACCAGCCATGACTGCCCTCTATAGGCGCATAGAACACATAGTTCTTGGAGCCCTGGTTGTCTGTCACGGTGGCTTGTCCGCTCTCTCCTGCCATCATGCGCTGATTGAGGCCAGCGACAGTGGTATCACCCATGTCGGCTGTGGCTTCCTGAAGAGTGCGACGCATGACCAAGCTCTCCACAGGGCAAACGATAAGCTGTCCTGAACGAGACACCACGATGTTGTAGGAAGACGGATAGATGTGCTGCGCATTGATATAGTCGTCCAGCCAATCGAGCGACACGTCTGCCCCGATCACAGCCACTGCCTCACCATTCTTATCGTAGATAGGATAAGAGAACGTGGTGAGCATCATGCGAGCGCCATCACTGTCGAGATATGGGTCGCACCAATGGCCATTCTGACTTTCCAATCCCTCGATATAGAACTCCAGCTTAGTGTAGTCGTGACTCTCAGAGGCCAACTGTGATGTTTCTATCTGTCCGCTGGTACGACGGGCAGCATAAGGCTCGAACAACTTGCCTTGAGACTTATAGTAATTGGGCTTGAATACGATGCCTGCTCCTACGATATTGGGATTGTTGACCAAGACCCTGCGGACAATGGAATACATAGAGTCTGGATACTGCAAGTCTTTCTCTGCTACCCAAACCATATTCTTCACTGCCGTCTCCACGGCTACCAAGGCGTTCTGTATGGTGAGGCTCTTCACCTTCAGTTCGCTCTGCGCTCTATGCACCACCTCCTCGCGGATACTTTCACGAGCGAACCAATACTGAATAAACGACGTGGCTTCCATCAGCACGGCTGCCAATACTATGATGGCTATACCATATTTCTTTTTTGCGTCCATAGATATCTGTCTTATTTTCTATCCTTCTATTACACTGGCTATCTTGTCCACATTCATGCTGCGGGCACTGGCATCCAAGATTTCCTTGTACACTCCGCCTTGTTTATAGACCTCATCAGGGTCACCGTTCTGCACCACATGCCCTTGTTGCAGCACGTAGATGCTGTCCGCATCGATGATTTGGCCGATATTATGTGAAATGATGATCACGGTGCGCCCAGCCTTGATGGCATCTATGCTGGCCTTGATCTGCTCTGTAGCCACCGCATCGAGGCTGGCCGTAGGCTCATCAAGGAAAATGATAGGCGGATTCTTGAGGAACATGCGGGCTATGGCCACACGCTGCTGCTGACCGCCACTGAGTTGCAGGGCACTGGTTTCGAATCCATCAGGCAGCTGCGCCACCTGGTCGTATAAGTAGGCCTGCTTGGCAGCCCTTACCACATCATCATGCGTAGCAGCAGGATTTCCATACTTGATGTTCTCTTCTATGCTGCCACTGAAGATATGGTTCTTCTGCAACACCAGTCCGATGTTCTCACGCAGCCATTGCGTATCCCAATCTCGGAGATCTACCCCATCGAGCTGAATGCTTCCACAGTCGGGATGATAGAACTTATCCAGCAGGTTGACGACTGTACTCTTTCCTGCGCCACTCAGTCCTACCAGTGCCGTGATCTTCCCAGGTTCTATGTGCATATCCACGCCAAAGAGCGCCTGCGTGCCATTGCTATATGTGAAGTCCACTCCTTTTATGACAAAGTCGCCTTTCACCACCGCAGGATGATGCTTTCCAGAATCCTCCACCTCATGATCGGCATGCAGGATGCCAAAGAAGCTCTCCGCATAGATGAGGGCATCGTTCATATCGTCATAGATGCGATGCAACTGGCGGATAGGCGCACTGACATTGCTGAACAGCATCACATGATACATGATCTTACCGATGGTCATACCCGGATAGCCGATGAGCACTAAGTAGGCCGTCAGGATGATGATAAGCACCGTTCCTATCTGTTCCAAGAAGGTCTTTAGGCCATTGAAGAAGTAGCTCTGCTTACGTACGCCCAACTGCTGCCCTGTCATCTGCTCCTGAATCAGTTCCTGACGCCTCGCCTCTATCTCCTCCCGATTGAACGACTTAATCACGGTGATGCTCTCGATGATATTCAGAATACCTTGGCTTACAGCCTGATGACTGCCAAAGATGCTTCGACGCCCACCCTTCATGCGCTTGGCCTGTATGTAGGTCACATAGAAGTAGATAGGTACAATGCAGAGCGCCACCAGTCCTACATAGACATTGGCCATGAACATCAGTGCCAATGCCAAGATAGCACTGGTGAAGAGTGGCAGGATTTCGATGAAGAAATTGTTCACCGTATTGCTCAAGCTCATGATGCCACGGTCTATACGCGATTGGAGTTTACCAGTCTCATTCTCCTCCGAACTAAAGAACGCCATGCGGAAAGAAAGGATACGCCCCACGATGCTCACCGCTAAGTCGCGGCTCACCAGGATGCGCATCTTCTCGCCAAAGTAGCGTTGGAAGAAAGTGATGAAGGCTGAGACCAATTCCTTTCCCAGCAAAATGGCACTGATAGTGACTAAGATCTGCACAGCCTTGTCCCATGAGAAACCGGGAGTCTGGATGAGTGCATTTATCGCATCTACCGCCTTGTCGAGCACCACGGCATTCACCTGTGCCATCAGGGATCCGATGAACGTAAGAGTCACAGTCGCGGCAATGAGCCATTTATAAGGGGTGACGTACGGCCAGATATTCTTCAGCAGGTCGAAGATATTCATCTTGCCTGTTGTCGCTGCATTGGTGTCAGTTGTATTCTTTATATTCATAAATTTGCAAATTTGCTACAAAAGTAAGCAAATTATCTTATACATTGATATGCCTCTTTATAAAAAAATAAGCGAGCTTATTTTATTCTGCGCTCAGTTTGCACTATCTTTGCAGCCGACTATGGCAAAAAAACGAAAGCTAAGCACATGGGCTATCCTTCGCGGACTAATGAAACGCGTCCGCATCAGGCACTGGATCCTGATAGTGTGGATAGGAACCGTCCTTCTCTTCCAGCAGGTAGAAGGATGGGGAGAATACTATGCCCGACACCTCTACCCTACTATCGGCAAGGCACTTTCGTCACTTTCTGGCAAGGTGGATGTCTGTCTCAGTGATACGTTCTACTTCCTACTTATAGGATTGGCCCTACTTTGGATACCTATTTCTATCTGGATGCTGAAGCGGAAGAAAAAGAGGCTCCTAGCTGATTTCACAGAAGCTGCCCTGTGGCTCTATGTGTGGTTCTACTCGGCTTGGGGACTGAATTACTGGCAGGACAATTTCTACCTGCGCACAGGGGTGGGCTACGTGGAGTATTCATCCAACTCCCTAGGAGCCTACGTGAGTGCATACATCTATGACCTCAATGATGCGTATGTGCCTGTGGAGGACATCGACAGCATGCTGGTGAAGCAGGAAATCTTGAAAAGTTATGAAGCTATCTATGCACAGACAGGCATGAATAAACCTCTGAATACAGATCCGCAAGTGAAGACCATGTTTATCACGCCACTGGCATCTATGGTGGCTGTCACTGGCAGCATGGGGCCATTCTTTGGCGAGTTCACCATCAATGGAGAGGTGCTACCTGTGGATTACCCGCATATCTATGCCCACGAACTTTCTCACCTCTATGGCATCACCAGCGAGGGTGAGGCCAACTTCTATGCCTATCTGGCCTGTATGCATTCTGATGTGCCAGAAATTCGCTTCAGCGGTCTGCTCTCCGTCTTCAGTCACTTGATGAACAACGTACGGACATTGATGGGTGAAAGTTCGTATGCCCATCTCATAAAGCAGGTGCGCCCAGAGATACGCCTGTTGGTTCGCGACCGTCAAGCTTACTGGATGGATCGCTACAATCCCTACATAGGCAAGATGCAAGACCTGATGTACGATTTCTACCTACGCCAGCATCGCATAGAAGGCGGACGGAAGAACTACTCGGCAGTGGTAGGATTGCTGATGGCGTGGGACGAACGGCAGAAGGTCAGTCCTTGAAACTGAGCGTCTCTACTTTCTCCAACCTTGCACGAAGCTTAGGCATGGCAGAGCGACGTATGCGGAGGGTCATCAGGCAGTCGTTGTCGAAGCCCTGACTTACCAGTTCTGGTTCCTCCTCCTTCACGATGCGCATCACCTCATTCATAAAGGGATACTCGAAGCGGAAAGAGACGTATTCATCCACCGTCTTCTCTATGATCTCTGCATTCCGAAGTGCCTCTGCAGCGGCTTCCTTATAGGCTGCATAGAGTCCGCTGGTGCCCAGTTTGATGCCACCAAAGTAGCGCACTACCACAAGGAGAATGTCTGTCAGTTCCAACGAATTGATCTGCCCAAGTATCGGACGCCCCGCCGTGCCCGAAGGTTCCCCGTTGTCATTGGCACGGAAGTCCTTGCGCTCGGATCCCAGCATATAGGCATAGCAGGCATGGCGGGCATCGTAATACTTCTTATTGATGGCAGCCAACTCCTCCTTCACGTCATCGAGCGTACGCACAGGAATGGCCATCGCAATGAACTTACTGCGTTTCTCCGTGTAGAGCCCTTCACTGCGGGCAGCTATGGTCTTGTAGCTATCGTCTGCCATCATCTTAGTTTTCTGATTGCAAAGATAGTGCAAGGCGAGCGAAAATGCAAGTTTACTTGCTATTTCCCGAGCCGCAGCCTATCTTCACGAGTTCAAGCGAGTAAAGATAGTGCAAATCGAGGGCAGAACGAAATAGTTCACTTTATTTATGCTGAGATGCAGTCTATTTTCACTCCCCATACTCCACGAAGTGGCGGTCGTAGCTCAGGGCACCTAAGATGCCCCAGCCGTTTTGGACATTGCTTGGAATAAGCATGGGCTCGGCATCACGTTCGTTTCCCGTTATACGATAGAGCTGCATCGCCTTCAGGAACTTGTAGAGGTCCTCAGAGATGGCCTGCAGTTCCACCATCACACGCGGGGCTATCTCGGGTATCTCATCCTTCGACGTCTTGTTGAAGTCCAGAGCATCCGGTGATACGTATGCCATCGGACTGTCTATGGTGAAGGTGCGCCCAGCTGCCTGACTGCCTTCAAAGACAGTGGAGAAATAGGCCGGCCAACCGCCGAATCCCTGCACCAGGCGGTTGTCGGTGAACAGCTCGTCATCGGAGAAATAGACATCCTGCATCACATAGTAGTGGTAGCATAACCGCTGCCAACCGCCGTCCTTCCAATACTGGCTGGATGTCACCAGCGTCTGGCTGCGCTCGCTCCTCACGCGCAGGCGGTAGTAGCTGTTCTCACCTACGCCCGTGATGCGGCACCTCAGCCTCATGACGGTGTCCGACTGGTTCACCAGCCCCTCCATGTCCTGATAGGGGTTCTCCGCCAGTACCTCATGGCCCACGATCTCTATGCCAGGCTTGGCGGGCACCGCCGTCTCGGCACTCAGCTCCTTCCCTCCGCTCACGGCCTTCACCCTGATGCGGTCTCCCTCCTGCGGGACGTAGCCGCACGTATAGCAGAAGCCCAGCTCGTCGTAGTGCATCGGGTAGCTTTCCTGCCCGTTCACCTCCGCCGTCACCTCGGCATCCCTCACGGCCGTCTTGGCCAGGTAGTCGTCTGTCAGGTAGTCGGTAGTGAGGTCGTCCTTGAAAAGCACGGCGTGCTCATAGTCGTAGTACTGGATGGACGGCACCCTGTCTATCTGGTAGGCACGGCTCAGGCAGACCGTCAGCGGGGTGCCTATGACGGCCGTGCCGTTGATTACCAAGTCGGTGGCCTTCTCGTTCTCAGGACCCTCGAAGTCGAGCGTCCGCTCGCAGGCACCGCACAGCAGCGCCGACAGCAGGAGCAGGATTGTATATCTATTCTTCATCGTTTCTCAGAGTTTAAGTGTCAGACTTATGAAAGGCATGATGGGGAACATGCAGACACCCTTCAGCTCAGGACGGCTTCCCACGTATCCCCAGTAAACTGATGACACGTTCTGCTGGTTGTACAGGT
>CALAEY010000089.1 GCA_937891085.1 uncultured Prevotellaceae bacterium
GGGGCTAGATTGAGACCTGCCTGGCGAGTGGAAGCCAATTAATCAGTGAACACTATTTAACCCCAGATCTACAGAATATACGGAAGTTTTAAAACTTTGATTGGCAACCTTAGTATGTACGGCAGCCAAGTCAAATGCCCCTTCCACATTAGTCATGAGGCTACTTTCATTACTGAAAGTACCAGTTGCACTACCAGCCTCACTTTCCAAGTCGAAATCTTCTTTACGAGCTATTTGATAGTAAAACAGCATATGTAGATAGTCATCGCTGTCCCACTTACCCACGTAGCCAGTGCCATCCTCTTTGGTATAGGTAAGGCGCGTGTCAGCACCGCTATCTACGGTCACAGATACTTTTCCTGCCTGTGGCTGAGCCAGTGCAGGTTCTTCATCACTGCTGCATGCGGTGAAGCAGGCAGCCATGCCCAGGGCTGCAAGGCCCATGGTCCAATTAATAATCGACTTCATCATGTCTTGCTTTTTTAAAAGTTAGTTACTTGCCCATCAGAGCTCCTTGTCGCCATAGATAGGTGCATCAGTGGGGTCGCCGCTCACGGCTATCACGCCCTGCAGCTCCATGTCAATCACTTGCACCTCTGGTGCCTCATACATCTGTTTCATAAGCTATAAGTATTTAGAAAGTTAAACATAAAAATCTTGGAGTAGGCACAAAGCGCCTGTGCATCGAGATAAGCGCATCCCGATGTACGTAGAGGCAGAACGAATCTTCTGCTATTGTTAATAGATGTTAATAAGGGGGGGGGTAAGCAGAGCAAGCCCCAGCGTGGCACGTCGATGCACTATGTAGGAAGTTTGCTCTCATCTGCTTGTTGATTTTTAGTGTTACACCTGCAAATGTAATGCGTTTTAAGAAGAAAAGCAAAAATTCTTCTGAGAAAAATACAGGGCATAGCACTGCATATAGTATATGGTGTAAATCAGGGCAGAGTTGAAGTTTGTTAATGGCTCTTTTTCCCTTATTCAGTGAAGACACAGTGCATCAGAAATAAATTTGCAGTGCAAAATCTTTTTTCTGCAGCTTTCTTGTAAAAAGATGGCATTCTGTGTATCTTTGCAAAAACTTTTATACCACATGCAACAAAAGATTATCATTCTGGACTTCGGTTCGCAGACCACACAGCTCATCGGACGCCGTGTGCGTGAGACGAACACCTTCTGCGAGATACTGCCTTACAACAAGTTTCCTAATGACGACCCAGACGTGATAGGCGTGATCCTGAGCGGATCGCCCTACAGCGTCTATGACGAGAAAGCCTTCCGCGTGGAGCTTTCGCAGTTCATGGGGCGCTACCCCGTGCTGGGCATCTGCTATGGCGCTCAGTTCATGGCCTATATGGGCGGCGGACGGGTGGAGCCTGCTGGCAGTCGTGAATACGGACGTGCCCATCTGCGTGAGTTCGAGGCGGAGAATCCGCTCTTCAAGGGCTTCGAGCTTGATTCGCAGGTGTGGATGAGTCATGGAGACACCATCACCAAGCTGCCCCGCAAGTGCCGCAAGATAGCCTCTACAGACGATGTGGAGTTTGCGGCCTATGCCAGCGAGGAGGTGCCTATGTGGGCGGTGCAGTTCCATCCAGAGGTGTTCCACTCCACGCAGGGCTTCCAACTGCTGAAGAACTTCGTGGTGGATATCTGTGGCAGCCGTCAGGAGTGGAGTCCTGCCAGCTTCGTGGAGACCACCGTGCAGGAGCTCAAGGAGCAACTGGGCGACGACCGTGTGATATTGGGCCTGAGCGGTGGGGTAGACAGCAGCGTGTGTGCCGTGCTGCTGAACAGGGCCATTGGCAAGAACCTCACCTGCATCTTCGTGGATCATGGCATGCTGCGCAAGGATGAGTTCCGCAAGGTGATGGAGGCCTATGGAGGGCTGGGACTCAACGTGGTGGGCGTGGATGCCAGCCAGAAGTTCTTTGCCGACCTCAAGGGCGTGACAGAGCCAGAGGAGAAGCGTAAGATCATCGGACGCGACTTCGTAGAGGTATTCAATGCCGAAGCCCGCAAGATCACAGATGCCAAGTGGTTGGCACAAGGCACCATCTATCCCGACCGCATAGAGAGCCTGAGCATCACGGGCATGGTGATAAAGAGCCATCACAACGTGGGCGGTCTGCCTAAGGAGATGCATCTGCAGCTCTGTGAGCCTCTGAAGTGGCTCTTCAAGGACGAGGTCCGTCGTGTAGGGCATCAGTTGGACATGCCAGAGCGGCTCATCAAGCGCCATCCGTTCCCAGGCCCAGGACTGGCTGTGCGCATCTTGGGCGACATCACCCCTGAGAAGGTGCGAGTGCTGCAAGAGGCAGACGACCTCTTCATAGAAGGGCTGCACCAATGGAAGGACACGGATGGCGTGGCACTCTATGACAAGGTATGGCAGGCAGGCGTGGTGCTGCTCTCAGCAGTGCGCAGCGTAGGCGTGATGGGCGATGAGCGTACCTATGAACACCCTGTGGCCCTGCGTGCAGTGACCAGCGTAGATGCCATGACAGCCGACTGGGCGCATCTGCCTTACGAGTTCTTGGCCAAGGTATCGAATGAAATCATAAACAAGGTCAAGGGCGTGAATCGCGTATGCTACGACATCTCCTCGAAGCCACCTTCGACCATCGAATGGGAATAAACAGAAATCCCTCGCCATCGGTGGTGAGGGATTCTTTGTCCTTAGGCTAACTCTTTCAGCCGTGCTGCGTCTGGAATGGTGAGAAGCCCACGCTCATACGTCAGCAGTCCTTCATGCTGCATCTCCTTAAGTATCTGCGACGTCTTGCTGAAGCTCTCGTTCAAGAAGGCAGCCAAGTCGGCCTTCTGAATGTGGAACACCTTCGGACCCTGTGGCAGCTCTACATGCTGGAGCAAGAAACGAGCCAGATGCCCCTTCTCACTGCTGGCAGGTGCGCTCCAGAGGTGGCTGTTCAGAGCCTGCACCTGAGCGCTCATGATGTTGCGATAGTTCATGTCCACGATGGGGTAGATGTTCAGCTCCTCGATGAGGAAGCGCTTGTGCATCCACATCACGCTGGCATCTGTCTGTGCGATGTAGGTAGAGCGGTAGGTGGTCTGCCTTCCGAAGAGCGATGAAAGCTCGAAGGTGAGGGGCGCAGAGAGGCGCTCGTTCACCTCCATAGGGTGATCACCTGTCACCACCGTCTTCTTCAGGATTTCGCCATCAAGCAAGAAAGCCACGCGCTTGCAGGCTTCCCCCTCGCTGATGATGACATCCCCCGCTTTGTAATTCTCAAAACGGAACTTGACCTTACTCAGTATATCGGTAAAGTCGTTCAGTGTAAGGCCCTGAAATAAAGAGAGCTGAAGTAGCTTGTCGTACATGGTTGCCATAATCGTAAAGTTTTCTGTTTCGTTAGGTGATGCAAAGATAAGTAAATTGCGCCGATATCATCAAGTGATGGGTGCTAAAAAAAGCGAAAACTAATATTTATTCAGAAAATTTACATTATCTTTGCGGGCGAATTTAAAAAACGTAACCTACTATGATGGAATATTTCAGCAGATTTGATTTTCAGGAGATGATAAGCGCTTTCATAGTGCTCTTTGCAGTGATAGATATACTGGGCTCTGTGCCCATCATTCTGAATCTGAAGGAACAAGGACGCCCTGTGAACGCCATGAAAGCTACGCTCATCTCATTTGCTCTGATGCTGGCCTTCTTCTATGCAGGAGACCTGATACTGAAGTTGTTCAACGTTGATATCCAGTCGTTTGCCGTAGCTGGTGCACTCATCATCTTCCTCATGTCGCTGGAGATGCTGCTCGATGTGCAGATATTCAAGAACAACGGCCCCATCAAGGAAGCCACGCTCATCCCGCTGGTGTTCCCCCTTCTGGCAGGTGCAGGTTCTTTCACCACGCTGCTCTCCCTGCGTGCAGAATATTGGGACATCAACATCCTGATAGCCTTGATGCTCAACATGATTTGGGTGTATGTGGTGGTGCTCTCTACAGACAAGGTGCAGCGCATGCTGGGTAAAGGCGGCATCTACCTGACGCGAAAGTTCTTCGGCATCATCCTGCTGGCCATCTCCGTGCGTCTGTTCATGACCAATCTCACGGCCCTGATAGACCAGTTCTGAAAAAAAGAAAAGTCAATTGAAATATTACAAATGTCAGTCTAAAGCGCATTTTTTTGTCGTAAAGATGAAAAAATGCGCGTTTTCTTTTGTTTCCCCATCTATATTTCGTATTTTTGAGCGATAAAGGGATATTGTTCCCTCTTTTGAAAAATATTGTTAATCTTAAATAATTGCACATCTATGAGTTACTTGCGTTTTGACAAGACCTTGATGATCAACCTAGAGGAGTCTCTGCCAAGAGAGATTCTGAGAACCAACAAGTCGGGTGCTTATCACTGCACGACGATAGTAGGGTGCAACACGCGAAAGTATCACGGCCTCCTCGTGATACCCGTACCAAACCTGGACGATGAAAATCATGTGTTGCTCTCTTCACTCGATGAGACAGTGATTCAGCATGGAGCTGAGTTCAATCTGGGGTTGCATAAGTATCAAGGCAATCACTTTAGCCCTAATGGACATAAGTATATCCGCGAGTTCGATTGCGAGAAGATACCTGCCACTACCTTCAGGGTAGGCGGTGTGGTGCTGCGCAAGGAGATCGTCTTCGAGCACCAGCAGAACCGTGTGTTGCTGCGCTATACGTTGATGGATGCCCATTCTCCTACGACCCTGCGCTTCCGCCCCTTCTTGGCATTCAGAAGCGTACGCGAATATACACACGAGAACAGGCAGGCCAACAGGGACTACCAACTCGTGGAAAACGGTATCAAGACCTGCATGTATCAGGGCTATCCTGAGCTCTACATGCAGCTGAATAAGAAGAATGAGTTCCACTTCCAGCCAGACTGGTATCGTGGCATAGAGTATCCGAAGGAGCAGGAGCGTGGCTACGACTTCAACGAGGATCTCTACGTGCCAGGCTACTTCGAGGTAGATATCAAGAAGGGAGAGAGCATCGTGTTCTCTGCTGGTGTGTCTGAAGTGAACACCCGCACCCTGAAGCAGAAGTTCCAAGCAGAGGAGGATGACCGTACGCCTCGTGACAGCTTCTACCACTGCCTGAAGAACGCTGCCCACCAGTTCCACAACTTGCAGGGTGGTGAGCACTATGTGCTGGCAGGCTATCCGTGGTTCAAGTGCCGTGCACGCGACCTCTTCATCTCACTCCCAGGCTTGACGCTGGCAGTCGATGAGAAGGATCAGTTCGACGAGGTGATGGCCACTGCACAGAAAGCCATCAACCAGTATATCGCTGGAGAACCTATCACGTATAAGATCTATGAGATGGATCACCCCGACGTATTGCTCTGGGCTATCTGGGCGCTGCAGCAGTATGCCAAGAACGTGTCACGCGAGGAGTGCCGCAAGAAATACGGCCAGCTGCTCTTCGACATCGTGGACTATATCCACAATCGCAAGCATAGCAACCTCTTCCTGCATGACAATGGCCTGCTCTTCACCAATGGTACGGAACGTGCCGTGACGTGGATGAACTCTACGGCCAATGGTCGCCCCGTCATCCCTCGTACAGGCTATGTGGTAGAGGTGAACGCCCTCTGGTATAACGCCCTGAGATTCGTGGCAGATGTGGCACGCGATGAAGGCAACATCCTGCAGGCCGATGCCTTGGAAGCACAGGCACGCATCACAGGCACTTCATTCGTGGAGGTCTTCCGCAATGAATATGGCTACCTCTTCGACTATGTAGATGGATATATGATGGACTGGAGTGTGAGACCAAACATGATCTTCACTTGTGCCTTCGACTACTCTCCATTGACCAATCCGCAGAAGAAGCAGGTGCTGGACATCGTGACGAAGGAACTGCTGACTCCTAAGGGCCTGCGTACGCTGAGCCCAAAGAGCGGTGGCTATAATCCTAACTACGTAGGTCCGCAGATCCAGCGCGACTATGCCTACCATCAGGGTACGGCCTGGCCTTGGCTGATGGGCTTCTATTTCGAGGCTTACCTACGTATCTACAAGATGAGTGGCGTATCCTTCGTAGAACGTCAGCTCATCGGTATGGAAGACGAGATGACGCAGCACTGCATCAGCACACTGCCAGAGCTCTTCGATGGCAATCCACCGTTTGTAGGCCGTGGTGCTGTATCCTTCGCCATGAATGTGGCCGAGATGCTGCGCATCGTGAAACTCTTAAGTAAGTATAACATGTAAAACACAGGAGGAACGAAGATGAAAGTTTTAATGTTTGGTTGGGAGTTCCCTCCTCATATCTTAGGCGGCCTGGGTACGGCAAGTTACGGCCTTACCAAGGGCATGTCACAGCAAAAAGACCTGGACATCACTTTCTGCATCCCTAAACCTTGGGGTGACGAAGACCAGAGCTTCTTGAAAATCATAGGCATGAACAGCACGCCAGTGGTGTGGCGTGATGTAGATTGGGACTACGTGAAGCAGCGCATCCCTTACATGGATCCGCAGCTCTACTATAACCTGCGTGACCATATCTATGCCGACTTCAACTACATCGGTACCAATGATCTGGGTTGTATCGAGTTCTCTGGTCGCTATCCAGACAATCTGTACGAGGAAATCAACAATTATTCCATCGTGGCAGGTGTCGTAGCGCGTCAGCAAGAGTTTGACATCATCCATTCACACGACTGGCTGACCTACCCAGCAGGCATCCATGCCAAGCAGGTGTCTGGCAAGCCACTAGTGATTCATGTGCATGCCACCGACTTCGATCGTAGCCGTGGTAACGTGAACCCAACGGTTTATGCCATCGAGAAGAATGGTATGGACAATGCAGACCATATCATGTGCGTAAGTGAACTGACGCGTCAGACGGTGATCAACAAGTACTACCAAGACCCACGCAAGGTTTCTACCGTGCATAATGCTGTGACGCCTCTGCCACAGGAAATCCTCGACATTGTGCCTCAGAAGAAGCCAAACGAGAAGGTGGTCACCTTCTTAGGGCGTCTGACCATGCAGAAAGGTCCTGAGTACTTCGTAGAGGCTGCTTCTATGGTGCTGAAGCGTACCAACAACATCCGCTTCTGCATGGCAGGAAACGGTGATATGATGGATAAGATGATACGTCTGGTGGCAGAGCGTGGCATTTCAGACCGCTTCCACTTCCCTGGCTTCATGAAAGGCAAGCAGGTGTATGAGGTGCTCAAGGCCAGCGATGTATATGTGATGCCATCAGTATCAGAACCATTTGGTATCTCTCCATTGGAAGCCATGCAGTGCAGCGTGCCAACTATTATCTCCAAGCAGTCGGGCTGCGCAGAGATCTTGGAAAAGTGTATCAAGGTGGACTATTGGGACATCCATGCCTTGGCCGATGCCATGTATGCCATCTGCAACTATCCAGCCCTTTACGAGTATCTGCGTGATGAGGGTAAGAAGGAAGTGGATGCTATCAAGTGGGAAGATGCAGGACTGAAGGTGCGTCGGATCTACGATGAAGTGATTAGAATTTATAACAAATAAAAACCATAAGATATGAGAACAATCTGTCTTTATTTCGAGATACATCAGCCAATGCTGCTGAAGCGCTTCCGCTTCTTTGATATTGGTACCAATCATTACTATTATGATGACTATGCAAATGCCACCCACATTGCAGAGGTGGCAGAGCGCTCTTATATCCCAGCCTTGACCACACTGATAGAGATGGTGAAGGAGAATAACGGGGCTTTCAAGGTGGCTATCGGCATTTCTGGCGTGGCTTGCGAGCAGATGGAACAGCATGCACCTGCCGTGATTGAGCTGCTGAAGGAACTGAATGATACAGGCTGCTGTGAGTTCATAGCAGAGCCTTATGCACACGGCCTTTCTTCACTTGCCAACGAACAGGCTTTCCGTGAGCAAGTGCAACGCCATTGCGCCCTGATGAAGCAGCTGTTTGGCAAGGCTCCGAAGGTGCTGCGCAACTCAGGTTTGCTTTATGATGACGAGATAGGTGCCTTGGCAGCCGACATGGGCTTCAAGGGTATGCTCACAGAAGGTGCCAAGCATGTGCTGGGATGGAAGAGTCCGCACTATGTGTACCACTGCAACATGAATCCAAAGCTGAAACTGTTGCTGCGTGACTTCAAACTCTCTGATGACATCAGCTTGCGTTTCTCTAACTCAGACTGGAATGAATATCCACTCTTTGCAGACAAGTACATGAGTTGGATAGATGAGTTGCCACAAGATGAGCAGGTGGTGAATATTTTCATGGAGCTTGGCGCTCTGGGCTTGGCACAGCCATTGTCATCTAATATTCTCCAGTTCTTCAAGGCATTGCCAGCACAAGCTAAGGAAAAGGGCATCACCTTCTCTACACCAACTGAGGTTATCACGAAACTGAAATCAGTGTCTCAGATAGACGTCCCTTATCCAATGACCTGGATAGACGAGGAGCGTGATACCAGCTGCTGGTTGGGTAACTCCATGCAGCGTGAGGCCTTTGATAAGCTCTATAGCCGTGCGGAGCGTGTACTGCTCTGTCAGGATCGTCGTGTGAAGATGGACTTCGACTATCTGCAAGCCAGCAACAATTTCCGTTTCATGACGACCAAGAACAATGGTCTGGGCATGGATCGTGGTATCTATGAGTCTGCCTACGATGCTTTCACCAACTATATGAATATCTTGGGCGACTTCATCAAGCGTGTGGATTCTCTCTATCCAAGTGATATCGACAATGAGGAACTCAATTCATTGCTGACAACTATCCGCAACCAGGACAATGAGATTGAGGAGTTGCATAAGGAATTGGCTAAGTACAAGAACTTAGTTCCAGCAGAAGAGGAAGTTAAGCCTGCAAGTAAGAAGGCTCCTGCCAAGAAAGCAGCTGTCAAGAAGGCTCCAGCCAAGAAGGCTGTGAAGAAAACCTCAGCTAAGAAGGAGTAATACCTGATTTCATAATAGAGAAAAGAAAAATCCATGTGGTGATAAGTTCCTAAAGGCTTAATAGCGTTCCTTAAATGGTG
>CALAEY010000090.1 GCA_937891085.1 uncultured Prevotellaceae bacterium
ATAGCGGCGAGTGCAGCGCGTGCTTGTGGCACGGTGTTCCCCCAATTGGGGGATGCCGTGCCACAAGTGCGTCTATACATTTTAGAGCCGAAGAAGATTTGTTTAACCATATAAATTTATAGCTTATGGAAAAGTTGTTTTATGAAGCACCAGAGGTGCAAGTGATTGACATGGAGCTGCAGGGCGTGATAGCTCAGAGCCCTATAGGTGGTGTTGGCGGCAACGACCCTTACGGAAGTGGCGGCGACCCTTTCAGCAAACCCTGATGTGTAACGCTTAAATGAAGAAAGGATTTACGGTATGAAAAACTTTAAGACTTTATTTGGCATGGCAGTATTAGGCCTGATGGCCGCTGCCTGCACCAACGATGTAGATGAAGTATTAGCTCCCGAGGCTCCGCTGCAGGGCTACCACTTCATTGCCACCATTGCTCCGAAGACGTCCGGTGCCACTACACGCACGCTGCTGGAGGAAGTAAAGGACGGAGACGATGTTAGCCTCAGCTCCACATGGAAAGTGGGGGATAAGATATATATCGTATATCAAGCAAGTTCCAGCCGTGCAGAAGTTGAAGCCGAAGTGAAAGAAGTATCAGAAGACGGCAGTGCCACCATTGAGGCCTCTTTCGAAAAACTTCCCACATCCACTGATGAGCAAAATGCCTATCTTCAGTATCCGATTACTTCTAAGTTTGACGAACAAGACGGCAGGCTCAGTTCAGACCGCGATTTGCGTTACGGCTGGGCCACACTGAAGGTCGATGGCGAAAAGGTTACCTTCGAAGGTACACCTTCGCTCGACGCTGAAGGTTCCATCTTTAAATTCACGATGGTTGATTTTGAAAATGCCAGCATCAATGTCGATAAGCTGGTAATCAGCAGCAAGGACTACTGGGATGAAGACGACGGCCTTACCATCACCGTCACCCCTACCGCAGCGGCAAGCGAGCTTTACGTCACCATACCTATACCTGATACCGGCAGTGTGCATACCTTCTGGTTCGAGGCTACGAGCGGCAGCTCGCCATACATCGCTCAGGCTACAGGCTCACTTGAAATCGGCTATTACTACCAGAGCACGCTGAAGATGGCTACTGTGGGTAACGTGATAGGCGCAGATGGTGCTTTTTACGTTGACTCAGATGCTGCCTCAGATGCAAGTACTACCGCTGAAGCCATGATTGCCTATCTGGGTTCTGAAGCAGAGAATGCAGAGCATGGCCTTGCTATTGCCTTGGAAGATGTTAAGAATGGAGAAATAACTACTTTCGAATGGGCAACCAATACTGTTGTAAGCAATTGGGAAAGTGGACACGTGGTTAGTGACGGCAAATGGTGTCTGCCTTCTGTTGACTATTGGATGTATATTTTCCAAGGCTGTGGCGGTGATAAAAAAGCAAAATTGGAAGACGGCATGAGATTCAGTTACGGCAACTTCTGTGATAAGTTGAAAGCTGCTGGCGGTGAAGAAGCCAATGTGCAGTCAGACAACTATTGGTCTGCTACAGGGTCTTCAGAAGATAATGCATTTGTCTATGATTTCAACGAAGCCATGTTCTTTGGAACTGAAAAGGCGGAATCTCACTATGTTCGTGCCGTCCTCGCCTTCTGATTTAGTTTAGAGTTTAGGGTTAAGAGTTTAGAGCTTAGAACTCAGAGCATAGTAGGCAGCGACCACCCCACGTGCGGGGCATGGTCGCTGCTTTTACGTAAAAAGACGGCATTAATAATAGGTAATACCAGACAAAGTAGTATCTTTGCGGAAATTTTCAATATTTAATGACATACAACACGATGAACGAACTAAAACAAACCAACCAAGGAGAGATAGTGCTGTACCAGCCTGACGAGACTATCAGACTGGAAGTGAGGATGGAAGATGAAACAGTGTGGCTGACACAACAGCAAATGGCGGAACTGTTTGAGTCATCAAGAACTAACGTCGTAGAGCATATTCAGCACATCTATGACGAAGATGAACTTGAAGAAGAACCAACTTGTCGGAAATTCCGACAGGTTCGACATGAAGGCAATAGAACTGTAAGCCGCACAATTCCAATGTACAATCTTGATGTGATTATTTCGGTTGGCTATCGCATAAAATCGAAGCGCGGTACAAAATTCCGTCAATGGGCAAATCAGGTATTGAAGGATTATCTTTTAAAGGGATATGCGATGAACAGAAGATTGTCGGCTGTTGAAGACCAAGTAGCTGATTTATCCCAAAAGATGGATTTCTTCGTACGCACATCACTCCCACCAGTCGAGGGCATTTTCTATGACGGCCAGATCTTCGATGCCTACCGCTTCGTGGCAGACTTGATCCGGAAGGCTACGCGCTCCATCGTATTGATAGACAACTACGTGGATGATTCTGTGTTGGCCATCATGGACAAAAGGCAAAACGGTGTATCAGCTACAATCTATACACAGAAAATCAGTCGGCAACTGCAGCTCGACATCGACAAGCACAATGCCCAGTACCCTCCCGTCAAGGTGGAATCGTTCAACAAGGCCCACGACCGTTTCTTGCTGATAGACGATGAGGTGTATCACATAGGAGCATCCATCAAAGACTTAGGCAAGAAGTGGTTTGCCTTCACGCTGATGAAAGACATCACGGCAGAAGAACTGATTAGGAAGATTCAATAGTGTACCTTCACTAAGGCAGTAAGCATAGCATGCAGCGACCACCTCCATGCGGGGCATGGCCGCTGCCTTTTTTATGTAAAAAAGAAGGCACAAATAATAGGTAATACCAGACAAAGTAGTATCTTTGCGGAAAATTTTAAAATTTAATGGCATACAACACGATGAACGAACTAAAACAAACCAGCCAAGGGGAGATAGTGCTGTACCAGCCTGACGAGACTATCAGACTGGAAGTGAGGATGGAAGATGAAACCGTCTGGCTAAACCGCCAGCAAATGGCAATTCTTTTTTCAAGAGACGTAAAGACAATTGGCAAGCATATTAATAATGCATTGAAAGAAGAACTTGCAAATGTCCCAACTGTCGCAAATTTTGCGATAGTTCAAAATGAGGGTGGAAGGTTGGTCAATCGATATATCGATTTTTACAGCCTTGATATGGTGCTTTCTGTGGGCTATAGAGTAAAATCAGAACAAGGCATTAAATTCAGAATATGGGCTAACAGAGTTTTGAAGCAATACTTGCTAAAGGGTTATGCTTTGGAGCAAAGAATGGAACAACTTGAAAAAAGGGTTTCTCTCACGGAAGAAAAGATAGACTTCTTTGTTAAAACATCTCTTCCGCCTCAGCAAGGCATCTTCTACGATGGCCAGATCTTCGATGCCTACCGCTTCGTGGCAGACTTGACTCTGAAGATTCTGTAACTCTATCATGAAAACGGCACAGGCCACCCCGCACACTCAGGGCATGGCCGCTGCCTTTTTACAGAGAACGATATGTGGCAGGGAGTGAGTCCCTGCCTTTTTTATGTATAATTTTAAAATACTAAGTAAAATGAAGAAAGGAAACAAAAAATGCGTGAGTGACGGACAAAGTTATGAACTCTTCGACTGCTGGAAGTACCACTGGGATGAAGAAAACAGACTGCAGGACCAGCTGGACAAGGCAGAGCAGAGGTGCCTCTCCCAGGAGCAGCACATAGCAGAGCTGGAGGCTGAGATAGACCGACTGCTGCACTTGATGCAGAACCCAGAGAAACCCTGCAAGGAAATAAAGCTCTCACTACAGCGCATAGTGCAGCACTGCAAGGAGTGCTATCAGTGGGATGATGTGAGGGGCGTGGTGAGCATGCTCTACAAGCTCACTCGATACATAGCCTCACAAGCCGATATAGAACTGATAGACAGCATAGAATCCTACTTCATCAGTCAGAGGGCTGCATGCGCTGGCGACACCTACAACAATATGGGACCCGTGACGCAGATATCCAGCGTGACCAACTATAACGCCGTGGTGCACGAGCAGAACAACCAGCTCACCGTGAAGCAAGAAGAGAACAAGGATGAAGAACAAAAACAGATAGGATGATGGAGAAGCCAGATAATCAGCAGCCACAGCAGGCTGCCACACAGCAGTTTGCCATGATATGGAACTACAATGCCCATGTGGAGCAGCAGAACAACTACTACGGAGCCTGCCCGCAGCCTGTCAGCCCGCAGCCACCCTCAGCCTCGCCTCTGAGCAGGGAGGTGCTGGGGCAGGCCATCAAGCAGGTGGAGAAATACTTCTGGGCGCAGAGCTCGTATGCCGTGATTTTCTGCGCTGTGCGCGACTACTACGGCTATGCCGACAATGCCACCCTCTTCGAGAATGACATCAGGTCTATGGCCTCAGTGCTGGGCCTCCAGTTCGCCTGTCCGCCCAACACCATATCCAGCGCGATGCACAACAACCCGTACCTGAAACTGCACGTGAGCAAGTGGGAGAGCCGAGGGGTGAAGCCCCGCTCCATCTTCCTGGCCAATGCCTTCGTGGAGGCCGTGAAAACCCTTTCTGGGGAGCCATAGTTTTAGGAAAAGTTTCAGAGTTTTAGGAAAACTTTCAGAGCGTCTCAAACTATTTGGGGCGCTCTTTTTATGCCCCTACCTTTGCGTCATAATCAAAAACAGAAACGTATGGAGATCAAACTGAAGCAAAGAAAACGAGCGATGAGCGTGCGCAATGCGTATGGCGTCAAGGTGAAGCGGTGCTGCGCCAGCTGTAAGTATAAGTTCTACGACGAGGAAGGCCGCCGCTGCTGTGGCCAGCTGCAGAGGAGGGTGGCCCAGAAAGATGTCTGCCAGAGTTGGCAGATGAGCGAAGCACTGCTGAGAGTTTTTTAGTGGATAGTGGATAGTTGATAGTGGAGAGTGTTAACGTTTAATGTTTAATGTTTAACGTTTAATGTTCAATAATTTATAATTAATCCGAGTTGAAGGAATGAGTGAGGGAAAGTATCCGGATATAATTGAGCTCAAACTAAAACTTCACTTTCCAAAGGCTCATAAATTCAACAAGAAAATGAAAAGATTTATTGAAGTTTCAGAAGAAACAATGGCTCGCCTCATGGAAGGCAAGTATGTGGAAGGTTCACTGCATGTGGACGAGTTTACTGGCAAGGTAGTGTTCAAGGCTTACCATCGTCAAGCGCGCAAGCGTGAGGATCGTGTAATCGCCTACTTGGAGCACGGCTGGATCAAGGAGAGCGCCCAGCGCTATAAGTTCTACAACTCTGTGAAGAAGGATCTGGGCATCCCTATGACGCAGGTGGTGATGGAGCGTGAGCTGAAGACGGCTGTGCATGAGCTGGAGATAGAACGAATCTTGGAAAATTATTAAATTGAGATATGGAGATATGGAGATATTGAGATATTACCATCCGGATGGTTTATCGCTGCGCAGCCTAATTTCTCAATCTCTCAATTTCTCAATCTCTCAATATAATTTATAATTCATAATTCATAATTCAAAATGAGTGTATATAGAGTATATAATGAAAAGGTGAACGGCCAGAACCTGAAGAAGATGGTGGCTGTGACTGACGCTGAGGAATACCGAAAACTCAGGGGAACTCCCTATCAACGCAGTCTGGTGAGGAAGGCGCGCGGAGGCAAGCGGATACCTTGGGGCAAGAATGACGACGGCACGCCTCACATGGTGGATGCCAAGACGGGACTGGTGCAGTTCTGCTACTCCTGCCTGCCTGGTGCCGACGGACTGCTGGCTGGCAGCACTAAGGTGAGTGGGGCTGTAGGCATGGACGTGGACTTGGAACGGGGTGCAGAGGAGACACCAGAGGAGTTTCAGCACAGGTTGGGTGAAATCCCAGCCTTGGTGCTGGCCAAGAAAGAAGAGCTGGGGCTGCTGATGATGGAGCGCAGCGCCACCAAGGGTTTCCACATCGTGTTCCGTCGCAGACCGGAGCTCAGTCAGGAGGAAAACCTGACATGGGCCAGCCAACTTCTGGGCGTGAAGTTCGATGAGCATGCCAAGGACATCACACGCGTGTTCTTCACCACGACAGACAGTGCGGAAGACCTGCTTTACCTCGATGCAGAATTGTTCTGCACCGAGGAATGCAAAGATGAGAAAATGCAAGAATGCAAAGATGATGCCTCCGCGCAGCCAGACTCTAAACCCTCAACTCTCAACTCTAAACTAAGCTTCAAGGGAACGCCCTACGCCGACATCATCGCTGAGTGGTGGAAGCAGCAAGGAGGAGAGCCAGCAGAGGGAGAGCGCAATACGTCATTGCATCGTCTGGCTGTGCACCTGCGCACCATCTGCGACAATCGCCCAGACCTGCTGCTGCAGATCATGCCTCGGTTCGGGCTCTCTGAACAGGAGATGGTAAGCATCATCAACAGTGCCACGAAAGACCAGCCAAGGGGCAAGACGAGGGAGATTCAAGCGGTGCTTGAATCAATTCACAATTCACAATTGACAATTGACAATG
>CALAEY010000091.1 GCA_937891085.1 uncultured Prevotellaceae bacterium
TTTCATAGGATTCAGCCCAATTTTTGGTCGGCTAATTGCGGATAATCATTAAATTTATTTATGATGCAGTATTTTGGCTTTCTCGTCATTCTAATTATAGAAGATACAAGTGGAGAACCCAAGGCGACAAGTTCCTCCTCACTCAACTCAAAGCTTGAAGTCTGCAGTATGAAACTTGTGGATTCTATGGAATAACTTAACTTAAAAACAAGACGGAATGATACTGACAACTACTCCCACAATTGAGGGAAAGCCCATCAAGGAATACTTGGGCATAGTGACTGGCGAAACCATTATTGGCGCCAATATCTGGAAGGACTTCAAGGCTGCTATCCGTGATGTGGTAGGCGGGCGAAGTGCCACGTATGAACGGGTGCTCAGAGAAGCCAAGGATGGTGCCATGGAAGAAATACAAAGTCGTGCTGCACAGCTGGGTGCAGATGCCATTGTGGGCATCGACCTTGACTATGAGACGATAGGTGAAGGAAACTCAATGCTGATGGTCACCTGTAGTGGTACCGCAGTGAAATTGCACTAATCTTTTTCTTTTGTTTTAATTTTTTGCTTGCCTCGGAGCCTCTTCTTCTACTGCTCCGAGGCATTTTCATTCTCTTGTCCAATTCTTAAACTTCGTTAATCTTCCGTATCTTACTAATGTTTTTAGTAGGATTAAAAAATCTTTTAGTTATATTTGTGACATCATTTAGTTGGTAACTGTTTGTTTGATGTAATTAAACTATAAGAATTATGAAAAATAAGCTGACGAAGAAGGAAGAAGAAATCATGAACATGTTTTGGGACTATGGTCCTATGTTCGTGCGTGATGTACAGGAACACTACGAGGAGCCCAAACCAGCCCTTACCACCACCTCTACGATGGTGCGCATCTTGGAGTCGAAAGGTTTCGTTGGTCATAAGGCCTTTGGCAATACCTACCAGTATTTCCCATTGGTAAGTTGTGAAGACTATAAGAAGAGCAGCCTCTTTGGAGTCATCAGCGACTATTTCGAGAATTCCTACCTCAAGGCAGTATCAGCTTTGGTCAAGGAGGACAAGATTTCTGTAGAAGAACTGAAAGACTTAATCGCTCAGATAGAGGCAGGAAAGGAGGCATAGCCTATGATGGATTTTATTATCTACGATGCGAAGGCAGCCGTCATATTGGCTGTGTTCTATATGTTCTACAGGCTGCTGTTGAGTAGGGAGACATTCCATAGGCTCAATAGGGTGGTGCTGCTGATTACAGCGGTAGGGGCAATGTTTTTACCGCTTTGGCAGATCACTTTTCATCGTATTGTAGAAGTGGAAGCACAGCCTACTTTTCAGATGTCCGAAGTCACACTGCCCATTGTGCAGTCAGAGCTTCCCACCACCCCTTGGTGGCAAATCACCCTTATCACCTTATTTATAATAGGAGCAGTGGCAGTGCTCATCCAGACCCTTTTTTCTGTTTATCGCGTAGTAAAGATTATTTCCTCGGGAGAGAAAAAAGCATTGTCGGATGGCATCACCTTGGTTATCACTCAGAAAGACGTATCGCCATTCAGTTGGATGCAAACCATTGTCATGTCGCAGCGCGACTATGAAACTGACCATGCAGCTATTCTCAGCCATGAGAGGGCGCACATTCAGCTGCACCACTCTTGGGATTTGTTGCTGGTAGACCTGGTCTCATCACTTCAATGGTTTAATCCTGCCATCTGGATGCTTCGCGCCGATCTTTGTGCTGTGCATGAATATGAAGCTGATGCCCAGGTGCTTAACGAAGGCTATAACGCTAAACAATATCAATACCTCCTTGTGAAAAAAGCCGTTGGCATGAGCGGCTACTCGGTTGCCAACAGCTTTAATCATAGGGAACTAAAATCAAGAATCACTATGATGTGTCGTAAAAAATCAAGTCAAGGCAGGGTGCTCAGAGCACTCTACCTCTTGCCCCTCGTTGGGGTCTGTCTGGCTGTCAATGCAAAGACAGAAGTGAGTTATATGGAGAAGCAAGCTTCTCCGAGTGACAAAGTTACAGATGTTTCTCAGATTTTGCAAGAAACTGGGATATTAAATTCTTTGACTGATACCCTTAAATTGGAAAAAGTCAAACTGACTGTTGCCCTCAAAGAAAGTTCGAAAGAGCAGAATTCTAAAGAAGATGATGGCAAGGTTAAGATTAAAATGGTGAAGGAAGGCGATGTTGAAGTGATTGATCCTCTCGTGATAGTAGATGGCAAGCGTGTCGATGACATCAATGATGTTGACCCTAATACCATAAAATCTGTTCAAGTTTTAAAAGCTGAAGCTGCTATTGCCCAGTATGGTGAGGAAGGGAAGAATGGCGTGATAATTGTAAAAACAAAAGGGGATGAAACTTCTGCTTCTGTAATTCGTCTAAGCGTAGTTCAAGATTCCGTTCTTTATATATTGAATGGTGAGCGTGTGAAGTACGAACAGGTTACAAAATTAAATGCTGAAGATATTAAGCATATCAGGGTCTTGAAAGGTGAAGAAGCCATTAAAAACTATGGCGAAGCAGGGCAGAATGGTGTGATGATTATTGAGACAAAAGAAGCAGAAGTTGGCTTAGTTAAAGTAGAGGCAGATACTATCCTTGTGACGCAAACCAAGGAGCATTGGGTAGATGCCGATGGTAATGATGTGCAGAGCTATTCAAAGTAATACTTTTTTCTCTCTCAATAACGTTATAGCAAGAGGGTGTTTCTATCAAAAAAGAAAATGATTATCCGCAACCAGCCGATAGGTTTCTATTGTAGATTC
>CALAEY010000092.1 GCA_937891085.1 uncultured Prevotellaceae bacterium
CATAGGATTCAGCCCAATTTTTGGTCGGCTAATTGCGGATAATCATTTAATTTTTATATTATATATATATAATATAAGATAAATTACTCTATCCAATGTTACGATATTCAGATACCAAATGTTACGGCGTTACGGTGTTACGGCGTGGGGGTGAAAGAGGGGTATCCGTAACTAATCTATGGGTTTGGTTACGGACACGAGGCTCGTTGGTTACGGGCATTCTTTTTTTGGCTTTTGGGAGGTAGTACCAAAAACACACCATTTTTATACTTATCTTTGCACTTGCAACATAGTTGCGAGAAGAAATAACTATCTTTGCAGAACTAAAAACAGAAACTATGGCAGATCAGAACATCACAAAGGAATCTTTCCCCGTCATCGGCATGAGCTGCGCTTCTTGTGCGGCTAGGGTAGATAAGACCCTGAACCGTCAGGCGGGCGTGAAGCAGGCTGCGGTGAACTATGCTTCTGCCATGGCACTGGTGGAGTACGACTGCCAGCTGACCAACCCTGAGACGCTGCAGCGGGCTGTGCAGGAGGCGGGATACGACCTCTACATCGCCCGTGAAGAGGCTGTGGATGAGGTGGAGCAGGCACAGCAAAAGCACTATGAATCACTGAAACGCAGGGCGATTTATGCGCTAGTGACATCGTTTGTCATCATGCTGATAGGCATGCTTTTCTCCCACAACACCTTCGTGCCCTACCTGATGTGGGTACTCGCTACGCCTGTGGTGTTCTGGTTCGGCAGGGATTTCTTCCGCAACGCGTGGAAACAACTCCGACATGGGGCGGCCAACATGGATACGCTGGTGGCACTGAGTACGGGCATCGCCTACCTATTCAGCGTGTTCAACCTGCTCTTTCCGGAGGTATGGACCAGTCGGGGCATCATGTCGCATGTCTATTTCGAGAGTGCAGCCATGATCATCGGCTTCATCTTGCTGGGCAGGACCTTGGAGGCACGGGCAAAGGGGAATACCAATACGGCCATCAAGAAGCTGATGGGACTGCAACCTCAGAGTGTCACCGTGGTAGCTGACGGACTGACGAAGGTGATTCCTATCAAGGAGATACAGAAAGACGATGTGCTGGTGGTGAAGCCTGGTGAGCGTATCGCTGTTGATGGCACGGTGACAGAAGGCAGTTCGTATGTGGATGAGAGCATGCTCAGCGGTGAGCCTGTGCCTGTGAGCAAGGGACTTGGGAGCAAAGTCTTCGCTGGCACCATCAACCAGAAAGGGGCGTTTAGGTTCCGTGCAGAACGGGTGGGAAGCGACACACTGCTGGCACACATCATCCATCTGGTGCAAGATGCCCAAGGCAGCAAAGCCCCCATCCAGAAACTGGTAGATAAGGTGGCGGGAATCTTCGTACCCACCATCATCGGCATCGCCGTGCTTTCTTTCTTGGTGTGGTGGCTGCTCGACCCATCGGAGGGGTTCACTCATGGCATGCTGGCACTGGTGACGGTGCTCATCATCGCCTGTCCATGCGCCTTGGGATTGGCTACACCTACAGCCATCATGGTGGGCATAGGCAAGGGGGCGGAGCATGGCATCCTCATCAAAGATGCGGAGAGTCTGGAGATAGCGAAGAACGTGGATGCCATCGTGCTGGATAAGACAGGCACCATCACGGAGGGAAAGCCGAAGGTGAACGCCTTGCATTGGGAGGCATCGCTGACAGACACCTCACTTTACGGGAAGATATTCGGTGCCTTAGAGAGGCTGTCGGAGCATCCATTGGCAGAGGCGTTGGTGGATTACCTACCAAAAGCAGAGACTTCAATTTCCCACTTTGAGAGCCTCACAGGCATGGGGGTGAAGGGCTGCCATGAGGGCGTGACTTACTATGCAGGCAACCAGCGCCTGATGGAGCAACAAGGGCTGACTTCCTCGCCCACCCTACAAGCGAAAGCACAGCAGATGGCTGCAGAAGCTCAGACGGTCATCTGGTTGGCCTCGGAGCATCAGATACTGGCAGTAGCGGGCATCTCCGATCCTGTGAAAGCAACGTCACAGGCTGCCATCTCGGAACTGGAAAAGCAGGACATCAGCGTGTATCTGCTGACAGGCGATGGAGAGGAAACAGCTAAGGCTATCTCAACCAAACTGGGGTTGCAGCACTACCAAGCAAAGGTGTTGCCACAGGAGAAGGCGGCATTCGTGAAGGACTTGCAGCAACAGGGGCATGTGGTGGCGATGGTGGGCGATGGCATCAATGACAGCGCAGCCTTGGCGCAAGCCGACCTGAGTATCGCCATGGGCAGCGGCAGTGACATTGCCATGGATGTGGCTGGCATGACCATCATAGCGAGCGACTTGCAGAAGATTCCTGCAGCGCTGACGCTCTCGAAGCTCACTGTGCGCACCATTCACCAGAACCTGTTCTGGGCGTTCATATACAACCTGATCAGCGTGCCTATCGCAGCTGGTGTGCTCTACCCTATCTGCGGCTTCTTGCTGAACCCGATGATAGGTGGGGCTGCCATGGCCCTAAGCAGCGTGAGTGTGGTGAGCAATAGTCTGCTGCTGAAGCGGAAGCGCATAGAACCTGAAAGAGACATAGAACCAATCATAGAACCCATAAAAGAAGAAAAGACAATGAAAAAGACATTCAAAGTAAGTGGCATGATGTGTCAGAACTGTCGCAAGCATGTAGAGAAGGCACTGAACAGCATGGATGGCGTGAGCGCAGTGGTAACGCTGGAGCCTCCTGTGGCAGAAGTGGAGTTCACAGGTGCTGAGCGCACCTTGGAGGAACTGCAGGCCTTCGTGACTGAAGAAGCTGGCGACTATACGCTTAGCGAGGCATGATACGGACATTCATCCTCGACTTCGACGGCACCATAGCCGATACGCAGTCGTTCATCGTGTATGTGATGCAGCTCACGCTGAAGGAGCGTGGGGCTGCATCGCGAACACCTGCGCAATGCGCTGCCACCATCGGCCTGCCTCTCACGCAGTGCTTCGAGGTGCTACTTGGTATCCCTACATCAGAGGCACAGCCCTTTGCTGACACCTATCGTCGCATCTTCGACGAGGAGCGGAAGCCTGGAGCTGTGAAGACGTTCCCACATGTCATAGAGACCATCAAAGCGCTACATGATAAGGGGTGCCAAGTTACCATCGCTACCAGTCGCGGACGGGAATCGTTGGAGAATTTCCTGAACGATTTCCAGCTGAGTGACTATATCGACTATACGGTATGCGTAGGAGAAACGGAGCAGTCGAAGCCCCATCCCGCCCCTGTTTTGAAAACGCTGGATTACCTGCATGAAACTCCAGAAAATGCCCTCGTAGTGGGTGACACGATTTTCGACATCGCCATGGGACAAGGCGCTGGTTGCCTAACCTGTGGTGTGACGTATGGCAATCAGACACGCACCCAACTGGAAGCGCAGCATCCCACCTATCTTATAGATGACTTTGCGGAATTGCTGAATTTGACCTAATTTAGCTATTCTTCTTATAACTCCACACTGCCCAAGTGCCCATGACTGCCCCAAAACAGCAGAGGGCCAGCACTTGATGGGCAACGCTACTAAAGCTACCCCCACGCACGAAGACGGTGCGCACAGCATCGATGAAGTAGTGCATGGGATTAACGTAAGTGGTGAGGTAAGCCCAGTAGGGCATAGAGCGCGTAGGGGTGAACAGGCCGCTGAGCAGCATGAGGCACACCACGAAGAACCACATCACGAAGATGGCTTGCTGCATGGTATCGGAGTAGTTAGACACCAAGAGTCCAAAACTGCTGAAGAAGATGGCCAAGAGCATGGCCAAGGCATAGACGAGCCAAAGGGGGCCTTGGCAGGTGATGTCATAGATCAGCCACGAGAGCAATAGGCAGACGGTGATGATGAACAGCGCGATAAGCCAATAAGGGATGAGCTTTGCCAAGATAAACGACCACTTAGACACTGGTGTCACATTGATCTGCTCGATGGTACCAGCCTCCTTCTCACTGACGATATTAAGAGCTGGCAGGAAACCCGTCATCAGCATCATAACGATGGCAAAGAGCGCAGGAATCATGAAAAGTTTATAGTTCTGCTGCTTATTGTAGAGATTTAAAGTAGACAGTTTTGGGTTTAGAGTTAAGGGGTTAGAGTTTAGAGTAGCACGTGGAGAAGCGCTGGCGATGATCTGCGTGAGGTAGGCGCTGCCCATGGCTCCCTTGGTACCATTCACAGCATTGGCAGCCACCAAGATTTGCGGAAATTCCCCACGCACCAAATCGTGCTCATACTGGGGAGGGATGACCATAATCACATCGGCATCGCCTCGCTCCACCTCAGCCAACGCTTCCTCGTATGACGCTTTCTGACCACCAAACAGGAAGTAGTTGGATGCCTCCACTTGATGAACCAATTGCTGAGAAGCCGTGGAACGATCACTATCCACCACATCCACCACGATGTTCTTCACCTCCATGCTCACCACCCAAGGCATGACGCACATGATGACGATAGGGAACATCAAGATCAGACGGGGCAGAAAGCTATTTCGCCGTATCTGCAGGAACTCCTTTTGTATCAAATACTTCAGAACCATCCCATTATCAAACATTAAACATTAAACATTGAACTCTAAGTTCTAAACTCTAAAACCTAAACCCTAAACAAACTATTCCAGGCGCTTCTTAAACGTCTTCAAAGCTACTGTGAGCAAGAAGGCAGTCATGCCAGCAAGTATCAGCATCTCAGGCATCACATGCTCCACACCTACACCCATGATCATCAGCTTGCGCATGGCAGCGATGTAGTAGCGAGGCGGGATGATGGCAGAGACGTATTGCAGAATCTTAGGCATGCTTTCGATGGGGAACAGCATACCTGAGAGCATCACAATGGGCATCAGAAGCACCATGGCCGACATGAGCAGGGCCACCAACTGTGTCTGGGCGATGTTGCTGATGAGCAAGCCCAACGACAGTGCCAGCAGGATGTAGATGCCTGACAACACAAAAATCCAGAACAGCGAACCTGCCAATGGCACCTCCAACACGAAGTAGGACATAAGCAGAATCACCACCAGTATCACGAAGGCCAGCACCAAGTAAGGCACAGCCTTGGCGATGATCACCATCAGGGGCTTCACAGGGCTAACCAACAACACTTCCATGGTGCCACGCTCCTTCTCCCTGACAATGGAAATGGAGGTCATCATGGCACAAATAAGCATCAGCAGCATACCCATGATGGCAGGCACGAAGTTGTAGGCACTGCGCATCTGGGGGTTATAGAGCATTTTGGTGTTGACAATTGACGATTGAGAATTGAGAATTGAGGATTGAGGATTATTTCTTGCGGACGCGAGAAGTTCTTGCTGGATGATGGCCTGCGCATAGACAGTCCACTGCTGCGACATGTTAGGATCGGCAGCATCCACAATGATCTGCACCCCACTATGGGAAGAGGCGAAGTTGTCTCCAAAGACGATGGCCATATCTGCCCGCTGCCCACGTATCAGTTGCTCTGCCCCTGAGACAGTAGGCGTAGAACCCACAATGTTGAAATACTCCGAAGCTCCCAGACGGTCGATGATGCGCTGCGTCTGGTGATCCTGTGATGTAGTGACCACCACCGTCCGCACATTCTGCACATCGGTAGAGATGGCAAAGCCAAACAGCAGCATCAGCACCACTGGCATGCCAAAGAGTATCAGCATCGTGCGCTTGTCACGCAAGATGTGCTTCGCTTCTTTCTTTACAAATGACCAAAACTCTTTCATACTTCTTCAATCGCTGCTGCGTGTAGCTTGCCTTGCCAGGTAAGTGAACACATGATCCATATCGGGTTGTCCGTAGGTTCGTTTCAATGCTTCTGGGCTGCCTATTGCCTTGATCTTGCCATCCACCATGATGGAGATGCGATCGCAATATTCCGCCTCATCCATATAGTGGGTGGTGACAAAGACGGTGATGCCTCTGGCAGCGGCCTCGTAGATCAGTTCCCAGAACTGGCGACGGGTAGCTGGATCCACGCCTCCTGTGGGCTCGTCGAGGAAGACCACCCCAGGCTCGTGGAAGATGCTGACGCTGAAGGCCAGTTTCTGCTTCCATCCCAGAGGGAGCGACTTCACGATGTCATCTCCATGCTCAGTAAAGTTCAGGCGTTCCAACAGCTCGTCAGTCTTACGCTTGATCTCCCCATCTTTCATGCCATAGATACCAGCGAAGAGGCGGATGTTCTCACGCACCGTCAGATCCTCGTAGAGCGAGAAGCGCTGACTCATATAGCCAATATGTTTCTTGATTTCCTCATACTGCGTGCAGATATCATACCCCACCACTGTACCAGTGCCGCTCGTAGGCTGGTTGAGCCCTGTGAGCATGTGCATGGCTGTGGTCTTACCTGCCCCATTGGCTCCTAAGAAACCGAATATCTCCCCTCGCTTCACGGAGAAGGAAATATCATCTACAGCGTGGAAGCTGCCAAAGGCCTTGACCAGATGATTCACCTCTATGACGTTGTCGGAAGATTGAGAATTGACAATTGAGGATTGAGAATTATTTACTGAGGGGTGAGCTTCAGAACGTTCTATGGCTGGGGGATTGAAGACATCCTTGAAGCGCTCCAGAATCTCCTCTGGCGCTCCTATGCCTCTGAGGTGCCCCTGCTCCAAGAACGCCACACGCTCACAGCGACGCACCTCATCCAGATAGGGGGTAGCTGCTATGATGGTGATGCCTTGTTCCTTCAGGGTGCCAAGCATCTCCCAGAATTCCTTGCGAGACACAGGATCGACACCAGTGGTAGGCTCGTCGAGAAAGAGCACGCTGGGTTTATGCACCAAGGCACAGCTCAAGGCAAGTTTCTGCTTCATGCCGCCAGAAAGAGCCCCTGCACGTCTGTCCTTGAAACGCTCTATCTGCGAATAGATGGCCTTGATGGTGTCATAGCCTTCTGCTACTGTAGTGCCAAAGAGAGTGGCGAAGAAGGTCAGATTCTCCTCCACCGTGAGGTCTTGATAGAGCGAGAACTTACCAGGCATGTAGCCCACCTGCCTACGGATCTCCTGCATCTGGCTGACGGTATCAAAACCCTCCACCTTGGCACTGCCAGCATCAGGAACCAGCAGGGTGGTCAATAGGCGGAACAAGGTACTCTTGCCTGCCCCATCAGGACCTATCAGTCCGAAGACTTCCCCCTTCTCAACAGAGAAAGTGACATCCTGCAAGGCTTGCACCTTGCCATAGCTCTTACTGATATGGTTTACCTCAACGGACGTCATAGCTTCAGCTCCCCATACATTCCTATCTTGATGTAGCCATCGTTTTCTACTGCTACCTTGACAGCATAGACCAAGTCGGCACGCTCATCGTTGGTGAGGATGGTTTTGGGCGTAAACTCGGAGGTGTCGGAGATCCATGTGACCTTTCCTTCGTAGGTTTTCCCTTTGCCATCGCCATAGTCAGTCATGACCGTCACAGTTTGCCCCACTTTTACCTGCTCCAGTTGGGAAGAGGTGACATAGGCCCTCAGATACATGTGACGGATGTCTGCCACCTTAAAGAGCGGCTTCCCTACCACAGCAAACTCCCCTGCCTCTGTATATTTCTCCAGTACTGTGCCTTGGATAGGCGATGAGATGTAGCATTTGCTCAGTTGGTCGAGCACCTGAGCCCTCTGAATGTCCGTGGCACTCATCTGGCTATTCAAACTACGGGTACTGTTGCCTAAGTTGGACAGCTGCGCATCGAGTTGCTTTCTGAGCACCTGCACTTGGCTAACTACATCGTCCAACTGCTTCTGATTGGCAGAGCCATCTTTCACCAAGGCCTCAAAACGTCGTTGTTCCATCTCCGCCTTGTCCAACTGCTCACGTAGGCTGGCCACCTGCTTCTGCACATCAGGACGCTGATTGGCAATGCTCTCCTTAGTAGCTCCCAAGAGCCGTGCCTGAAGGGCGAGCTGCACTGTGTCTATCAGTCCTACCTGTTGGTAAGCCCCTACTTCCATGCCTTCCTGCACATTGAAGAAGAGCAATCTTCCATTCTGCTCTGCAGAGACAGTGATCTCTGTTGCCTCAAAAGTACCTGTGGCATCATAGGCTTTATTAGCGTCACTGCATGACGCTAATAAAGCGATGCAAAGATTCAAAAATGCAATAATGCAAAAATTATTTCTTCTCATATCTCAAAACTATATTACTCTTAACTCTAAACCCTTAACCCTAAACTCTAGACCCTAAACCAAACACCTAATTATTATATAGGTGCTTCATGCGATAGATCTCCTGCAAGAGCTGGATTTCATGGAGCGCCTGGGTCTGACGTGCCTCACTCACAGCATTGATTTCACGCAGCATCTCGTTCACCGTTTCTATGCCATTCTCCACACGACGCTGAGCCCTATCACGAATGCCCTCACGCAAGGCTACGATCTCTGCGTCTTGGGCCAACTGTGTCTTCAGATTTTGAATCACGCCATCGGAGCTTTCGCCCTGCAGCTGTGTGTTGAATAGGAATGTCTCCCTTGTGACTCCGATCTGCCTCCGTTGTAACTCCAATTTCTGGAGGTCTGTCTTACGCGTGTAGAGTGCTCCTAAGTTCCAGCTGAGGGAGATGCCACCCAGCAGCAGACCACTATTCACGAAGTCCGACACCTTGCTATGCACCATACCTGTGGCAAAGGCTCCCAATTTAGGGCGAAGCTGGGCATCGAGCACTTTCTTCTGGGCATCGAGCATTTGGCTCTGCGCTGTGTATAGATTCAGTTCTGGACGATAGTTGTTTCGCTCCAGTTCACTGCCAGAGGCTGTTGGCTTTGCCAAGGTGGTATCCTCACCCAGCTTCTGATTGATGAACGTGCCAAGCATCAGCAGATAGGTGCGCTTCAAGGTGCGCAGACTCCCCACACGCTGGTTGGCCTTGATCTGCTCCACACGCACAGCATCCACATCGCTCTGGTTGGCCAATCCCCCACGCATCAGTCCTTCCACTGTCTGAAGGCTCAGCTTCAGGTCGTCTTCCAGCAGAAGCGTCTGCTTCAGTTGTTCTTCTATAGAGAGCACCCCAAAGTAGAGCTGGTCGATGCGCTGGCGCACATCGTACATCGACACCTCCACCTGTCCTTTCTCCACCTCAGCCTCAGCCTTAGCTAGTCCCCTGCGAGCAGCAATCGCTCCACCATCATAGATGCTCTGGTTCACTGTGACACTGGCACTGAGCAAATGGTTTTCCATCCCTCCTGCCATCTGTTCCAACTGTGAAGGCATGTCCAGGATGTCTGTGAAGGCATAGGCACCAGCCGATAGGCCTATCTGAGGCAGATAACCTTTCGAAGCATTGGAGAGGTTGAACTCCCTACTCTGCTCCACCAGTCCGTATTGCTTGATAAGCGGATAGTTGGCCTCAGCCTGCTCATAGCATGCTTCCAGCGTCAGCTGTGCCTTGGCCAGACAAGCCCACCCCATCAGCATTAAAAGTAACCCTATTCGTTTCATATCGTCAGTTAGTTAACATTCCGTAGGCAAAGGTAAGGCATTTCTTCTATATCGCTATTACCTATAGCAGCGAAGATATGTTCCTCTTGTACAATATACGCTTAAAATTATTGTATTTGGAACATAAAACATTATCTTTATAGCAGAAACAACCATTAAACCAAGCCATGACACAAAGACCCATAGAAGAGCTTACCTTCCAGAAGATGCGCGAAATCTTATTCGACGGAAAGAGCATCCTCAACGATGACATTTTCCTCGGAGACGACTTCGCCTTGCTGAGTGGAGAACCCTCACACTTCAAGCGCCTGCTTCCTGTGAACACCCCTTTTCGGATAGACGATATCCGCATTGGCATCATCAGGCAGGGGGAGCTGAAGAATGTGGTCAATCTGCAGACACACCACTTGCATAAGCACACCATCGCCTTCATGGGAAGGGGGAGCATCATCGAACTGCGTGAGGCCTCTGCCGACCTATCTATAATAGGTGTAGCCTTCCAAGACCACTACCTAGGTGCAAGTAACGGTCTGCCCGTGCCTCTGAATGGAGAGGTACACGATCTCTTCATAGAAGATGCCACAGACCAAGAGGTGGAGATGCTGGAGCAACTTCTGGAGACCACCCACAGACTGGTGCGTCAGCCACGTATCAGCAAGGAGGCGGTAGGAGGCATGGTGAAAGCCATCGTGCACTATGTGGCAGGGCTCTGCAGAGAGAGGCAGATGGGCAGCAGGCAGGTGAAAGATAATGATAGGGACATCTTCGAGCGATTCATCCACTTAGTCAACCTCCATTGTCGCACGGAGCATCACCTCGCGTTCTATGCCGAGCGACTGTTCCTCTCGCCTCGCTACGTGAGCCAGGTAGTGAAGCAGGCAAGCGGGCACAGCGCGAAGGACTGGATAGACCATGCGCTCATCACAGAGGCCAAGGTGATGCTGAAACATACGCCCATGAGAGCCGTGCAGATTTCCTATGAACTCAACTTCCCTAACCCCAGTTTCTTCAGCAAGTTCTTCAAGCAGCACACAGGCATCACACCAGAGGAGTATCGGAAAGGATGAAATTTTGCCAAAAACTAATACGAAAATCGAGAATTTCTTTGTATGTTTGCAAAAGCAATAAACAAAAACAGATAATTATGGCATTATTCAACAGAATCTTACTGAAGCTCAGCGGTGAGAGCCTGATGGGCGAGAAACAATATGGCATAGACGAGAAGCGACTGGGCGAGTATGCTGCCCAGATCAAGGAGATACATGACATGGGTGTGCAGATAGGCATCGTGATAGGCGGTGGCAACATCTTCCGCGGACTGAGTGGTTCACAGAAGGGTTTCGACCGTGTGAAGGGTGATCAGATGGGTATGCTGGCCACAGTGATCAACAGTCTGGCACTGAGCTCTGCCTTCACAGCTGCTGGCGTGAAGAACCGTGTACTGACGGCCATTCGCATGGAGCCTATAGGCGAGTTCTACAACAAATGGCGTGCCTTAGAGTGTCTGGAAGCTGGCGAGGTGGTCATCTTCTCTGCTGGCACAGGCAGTCCTTACTTCACCACAGATACGGGCAGCAGCCTGCGTGGCATAGAGATAGAAGCCGATGTGATGCTGAAGGGTACGCGCGTGGATGGTGTCTATACAGCCGATCCTGAGAAAGACCCAACTGCCACGAAGTTCTCTGAGATCACCTACGACGAGGTTCTGGCACGCAATTTGAAGGTGATGGATTTGTCTGCCATCTGCATGTGCAAGGACAACGATCTGCCTATCATCGTGTTCAACATGGATGTGGTGGGCAACCTGAAGAAAGTGCTTAGTGGTGAAGACATAGGGACTGTGGTACACCCTTGAGAAATGAAGAATGAAGAATGAGAAATGAAGAATTGAAAATTAACCATAAAAACATACCTTTATGAAAGACGTAAAGACTATCGTGAATGAAGTGTCTGAGCAGATGGACATGGCCATCCTATATTTGGAAGACACATTGACTCATATCCGCGCAGGCAAGGCTGACGTGCGCCTGCTCGACGGTATTCGTGTGGACAACTACGGAGCTATGGTTCCTATCAACAACTGTGCTGCTGTGACTACCCCAGATGCGCGTACCATCGCCATCAAGCCTTGGGACAAGAGCATGTTCCGCGTGATAGAGAAGGCCATCATCGACTCCAACCTGGGCATCACCCCTGAGAACAATGGCGAGATCATCCGTCTGGGCATCCCTCCATTGACGGAGGAGCGTCGCAAGCAGCTCAGCAAGCAGTGCAAGGGTGAGGGCGAGAACGCTAAGGTTAGTATCCGCAATGCCCGTCGTGACGGCATTGACGCGCTTAAGAAATCAGAAAAAGAAGGCATGTCTGAGGACTTCCGCAAGGATGGTGAGGGAGAACTGAAGAAGGTGCATGACAAGTATATCAAGAAGGTGGATGAGCTCCTGGCCAAGAAGGAAAAGGAGATCATGACAGTGTAAAATCATGGAGATATTGAGAGATGGAGATATTGAGATATTAGGCTGCGCTATGTTAAACTATCCGGATGGCAATTTCTCCATTTCTCAATCTCTCAATCTCTCAATAAAACAAAACAGTGAGAGGACTTGTAGTTAAGAACACTGGCAGTTGGTACTTGGTAAAGACTGACGAGGGAGATGCTGTGGAATGCAAGGTGAAGGGGAATTTCCGCTTGAAGGGTATTCGCAGCACCAATCCTGTGGCAGTGGGCGATTACGTCCAGATCATCCGCAATCAGGAGGGCACGGCTTTCATTTCTGAGATAGAAGATCGCAAGAACTATATCATCCGCAAGGCCTCCAACCTCTCAAAGCAGAGCCATATCATCGCTGCCAATCTGGATCAGTGCATGCTCATGGTCACAGTGAAGCATCCTGAGACCAATACCATTTTCATAGACCGTTTCCTGGCCACAGCGGAAGCCTACCGTGTGCCTGTCATCCTATTATTTAATAAGGTGGATCTGCTGGATGCAGAGGAGCATCACTACTTAGAGGCGCTGATGCACCTCTACATCACCATTGGCTACCAATGTCTGGCGCTTTCGGCCCTTCAGAATGAAGGCATAGAGGCCGTGCGCGAAGCCTTAGCAGGCAAGGTGACACTCTTCTCTGGTAATTCTGGCGTGGGGAAATCTACGCTTATCAATGCCCTGCTGCCCGATCTTGACATCAAGGCTCGCACTGGCGTCATCTCTACAGCGCACGACAAGGGCATGCATACCACCACCTTCTCTGAGATGTACGAGGTGCCAGGCGGAGGCTACATCATCGACACCCCAGGCATCAAGGGCTTTGGCACCTTCGACATGGAGGTAGAGGAGATAGGCCACTACTTCCCAGAGATTTTCCAGTTCTCCCACCAGTGCAAGTATGGCAACTGCACCCATCGCACTGAGCCTGGCTGTGCTGTACGTGAAGCTGTGGAGCAGCACTACATCAGCCAGAGTCGCTACACCTCCTACCTCAATATGCTGGAGGATAAAGAGGAGAGCAAGTATAGGCAAGGGTATTGAACGTTAAACATTAAACGTTAAACATTAAACATTAAAACTCTAAACCCTAAACCCTAAACCAGATATCACGCTTCTTGGTGGAACATCATTGATTATCAGCACTTCCAGAAAAGTGTTTGTCACGCTGTTTTCTTTGTCGTCAGCCCTTTACTTTGTATCTTTGCCTTGTAAATACACACAAGGCGTATGAAATCATATATATTTACCATATCTCTGTGCTTGACATTGCTCATGGGCTGTCGGCACACCCCATTCCCCTCTGCCTTTAGTGAGGCAGAGCGTATGATGTATGAGGCACCAGACAGTGCCTTCCTATGGCTCGATGCCCTGCCACATGCACAGTATTCTGAGGCTGTAGCTGCTCGCTACGCCTTGCTTCTCACGCGTGCAGCCGATAAGTCGGGCCGTTCGCTGCTGCCCTACGACTCCCTGCTGAACATCGCCTTGCGCCACTACCCTGCTCAGAGTGAATATCGGGCATGGGCCTTGCTCTACAAAGCCTGCATGGAAGATGAGGTCAATCATAGCGATGAGGCCATCCGCCATCTGCAAGAAGCCTTGCTCATCTTGGAGCAGCACCCAGAGGAGCGGGAGACCAAGCGCATCGCACTGGGCTTGCTTGGCGATCTCTACTACCAGCATAAGCACTACGATGAAAGTCTGAAAGCACAGCAGCAGCTACTCAGCTATTGCACCTCTGTGCGCGATTCTGCCCTTTCCTTTAAAGACATCGGCTCTGCCTACGCCATGAAAGGTGAACGTGATTCTGCTTATCACTACAACCGATTAGCACTGCATTATGCACGCTTGGCCAATGACACAGCCCTTACTGCCAACTACCTGCACTCCTTGGCCCTCACCCACCACCTGTTCAGCCAGCCAGACTCTGCCTTAGTCTATGCCCAGCAAGCACTGGCCACAGCCCCAACTTCCGAGCCTAAAGGGCGCTTCTACTATACCATTGGTTCCTTGCTCGATGAGCAAGGGGCATCCCCTGACTCTATCGCTCTGCACATGCAGAGGGCTGCGTTAGACACCACCTACGATGGGCGTTTCATGACCTCTCTAATTCTCAGCGATCTGGCAGAGCAGAAAGGCGACTATGAAACGGCCATCGACCACCTTTATAACTATATCGACCATCTGGATTCCCTCTACACCGCAGAGCGCAGCGTGGATGTGCAGCAGTTAGTCTATGACTACGACACCCGCCTACAAGTACAGGCAGCTGAGGCACAAGCCCGCCAGACACGCTTGCTTCTCATAGGCGGAGCAGTCATCATCATAGGTCTGCTCACCATCTGCTACTTGGTTTATTCTGAGAAGAAGCAGAGACAACTACAAGAGGCACAGCAACAAGCAGCCCAGGCCGAAGCCAAAGTTGCCACCCTGAAACTGGCACTCAGCAATCGTGAAGAGGCACTGAACGAACTGAGGCTCAGCACCCTGCATCTGGCGCAAGGCCGATTTGCACAGAGTGAACTATACAAGAAGCTCTGCCAACTCTCAGAGAAAGAGGGCAAGCAACCACTTCCCGTCTTATCGCATACCGATAGAGAACGACTCTACAACGAGGTTTTTGAGCTGTTTGCAGACTATATCAAGGAGCTGCGTGAGACTTCCCCATCTCTCACAGATACCGACTTGCTCTACCTCTGCCTGCAAGATTCTGGCCTTACCAACCGTGCCATTGCCATTGGCATGGGGTATTCCGACCTCAGTGGTGTACGTCAGGTGAAAAAGCGTGTGAAAGAGAAATTGGCGAAGCAATCTGCTACCTAAAATTTCATTTGTCACGCGTCAAGAAAGCATTCCCTCTGAGAATCATACATTTAAGCATCCCACTTTGTCACGCTCTTTTTTTGGCCTCCACAAATGAAACCTCTAACTTTGCCCTTGCAAGAAAGCGATAAACTGTATGTTTCACCTTAGCACATTTATATTATGAAGAAATTTTTACTATTACTTATGATGCCGCTGATGCTGGGAGCATTGGCAGCTTGTAGTGATGACTCGGAAGTAATTATCAGCGATAGTGAAGTAAATGAGACACGAACTGATAATAGTTCATATACTGGCATCTCCTCTTACTACTGGGTAAGTGGCGAAAAACAAGCCATAACATTAACAGATAGTAAATCATACATCCTTTTTCTTAGCTCCGATCAAGACATCGTAGTAAGTAAGTTGAAAGAAATAGGTGTAACGATCACCGAGGATGAAGTATACAAATCTGGCATCTATGAGAAAGGAATGGAGGGGACCAACAACCAAACAAAATACTTTGAAGAATGCGAATGGGCAGGTGTTAATCTCACCTGTGAGCAAGTGCTAAAGATACCAGAAATCATTTATGCTGCCCCTTATTTCTTAGACAGAAATGGGAATGCGAAGTTTTGTATTACGAGTTTCATATACGTCCTGACTAATGGAGAAAAAGAATCTGTGGAACAGGTTGCAAAAGCATATGATGCACATTATATCGGATACAAAACAGGTTTTGGTGACTACAATGTTCATTACATTGCATGTACAAAACAATCAAAAGACAATGCACTTGGTATTGCCAATGCATTGGTTGAAAATCACATATTTGCAGGTGCAGAACCTGTAATAATGGGACCATCCCACGGGCATGGTTTCGCTACAGAAGGACTGACTCATTAATTAATAACTTTTAATTTCATTGATAATATGAAACGTACATGAGCGACTTAGTTCGCCAAAGGGAATGAAAAGGGTTGCAC
>CALAEY010000093.1 GCA_937891085.1 uncultured Prevotellaceae bacterium
TCTCCCATTTTTAGTTACTTCTGCGGAGATTTCTTTTCGGTTTTATAGAGGAAAGGTACAAACAACCGTCCAGCTGGCCATAAAACAGCGGGAAATGTCATCCTGCAATTTGAGCTATTGAGTACCTACTACTCAAAATTATCCTGCAAAATGAGCTATACGCCATACTTTTCCCAACTCTAAGTGAATTGGAATCGATCAGTCTTTTTGAGGTGCCAACATCTTTTCCACATCAACCTTTAGCGCGGGAATATGTATAATTACCAATCCCCATAGAAACTCAGTAGTTACGCTATCGTAACCATGAATCACACGATTTCTGGTGTTTATAATTGCTTTTGCATTTGGAAGCTGAAAATTAGAGTCAATCTTTAAGATACGATTAATAGCTTCACCCATAATCTCAACATTACGCTCCACAGCTCTTTGAAGAAGCCTGCTATTGTAAAATTCCTCATAGATTTTCGGCTTACCTTCGAAAAATTCTTCTACTTCATTTGCCGCATTCAATACATCATATAGATGCTTTTCAATTGTTTCGTCCATAAACTTGTTGTTTTGTTCGGTCAATATTTCGTCTTAATACAGGGTTCTTGATGGCCTTGTCTTCCAGTAGATCGATCTTTCGGCCTAAAAGATTTTGTAAAGAGTCCTTAAAATCAAAATAGTTGTTGACGTATTTAGAAAGTTCTATGTCCTTGAAATCCACCAAGAGATCAATATCACTTTCATCATTGAATCTGTCTGTTAGAATAGACCCAAACACAAAAAGATTATTGACCTTATGCTTTTTACATAGGTCGTTTATTTGCAGGATATTGTGGTCTAACAGTGTCATCTCTTCAAAAAAGTTATTATATCAATACGACAAAAATAGATAATCATTTTGATGAATACAAAATAAACAGGATTTTTTTGCTTTGCTTGGAATCTTTAATCCTAAGCCAAGCGAGATAAAAGCCTGAGGCTCGTGGGGTAAAATTCAGACAGCACTGCTGATTATGCAGACAGCAGTGCTGATTGAAGTTTGCTTCGACTTTAAGGGAGTTTAGTGTGTGATGCTTTCTGTTTTTGGCTGTCGGGGGCAGGGTTTATGTTAGGGTTATGGCCTACGGAAATCATCCAACTTCGATTTTCCTTTCACCAACGGGCAGATTACCAATGTGAATCATCTGGAATCTGCCCGTTGGTGAAAGGCGAAAGGAAAAACGCATATCATCTGTCAACGGCAGTGAAGTAAGGAGCAGCACCGCTGTTCTCCTTAGTCACATAGACATCCATCTTGGCACCGTTGGCCTCGCCTACGAACTTATAGTCAGTGCCCAGAGAAGTGGTGCGGCTGCCTACGCTCACGGCTGTTGTGCCGTTCATCATAGGATAGGTGGAGATGGCAGCATTGAAGATCTCAGTCTCCTCGGCTGTTGGGGCCTGCTGAGCAGAATAGTCGGCCAAAGCCTCGTTCTGACCTTCGATGAGGCCCAGAGAAATCAGCACGCGAT
This sequence comes from uncultured Prevotellaceae bacterium, assembly GCA_937891085.1. Taxonomy (GTDB): domain Bacteria; phylum Bacteroidota; class Bacteroidia; order Bacteroidales; family Bacteroidaceae; genus Bacteroides. The sequence continues at coordinate 1,500 of CALAEY010000093.1, forward strand.
CTACGGCTGCTGGCATCTTGTTCATAAGAGAGCTGCGCACGCCCACGCACTCAGGCATCTGAATGCCCTGAACGGCCTGTTTCAGGTCTGTGGCACTCTGCTTGATACCGCTGCTACCGCTGGTGCAGAAAGGTACTACGGTCTTGCCGTTCAGCACACCGCTGGCCAGCAAGGTCTTGATAGGCTGTGCATAGGTGCCAAACCAGAGAGGGTAGCCCAGGAAGATGATGTCATAGTCGGCCAGATTGGCCTTCAGAGACTTCAGCTCTGGCAGCACATTGCCCTCGCGCTCTTCGCCGCTACGCTTGATAATCTCGTCATACACAGTAGAATAAGCATTCTCCAGCTCGATGGCCTCCATGTCTGCGCCAGTCTTCTGCTGAATGTATTCAGCCATTTGCTTTGTGGTGTTGGTGATAGAGAAATAGAGCACCAATACTTTCTTGGCAGCAGGTTCTTCGGCTTGCTGCTCTGCATTTTGCTTTGATGCGCAAGACATCATGAACAGTCCTGCCAGCATCATTAAAACTAACTTCTTCATTTGCTTTAACATAATAAGTGTGAATAATGTTTCTTTGAGTAGAAGAAGGGGAATCTTCCAAGCGTGAAGATTCCCCTTCTTAAGATTTCGCTTCGCAGTATTATCTGCGCAGACCCAGAGCCTTGACAATGGCACGGTAGCGGTTGATGTCACGCTCCTGCAGATAACGGAGGAGTGAACGGCGCTTACCTACCAACTTAGTCAGTGAACGAGATGTGGTATAATCTTTCTTATTGAGCTTCAAGTGCTCAGTAAGGTGAGCAATACGGTATGAAAACAAAGCTATCTGAGCCTCAGGTGAGCCAGTATCAGTGTTAGACTTTCCGTACTTGCTGAAGATTTCTTGCTTTTTAGCAGCGTCTAAATACATAATGTTTTTGAATATAAAGTGTAACTAAAATTTGTAATGCGGGTGCAAAGATAGACATAATCTCTGAATATGCAACACTTTATGTGCGATTTTTTTTATGTACCTTTATTATATATGGTGCATTTTTCGTAACTTTGCACCCGATTTTTAGGTATTAGTTATGCAGAATATTAGAAATATTGCCATTATTGCCCATGTGGACCATGGCAAGACCACGCTCGTAGATAAGATGCTCTTGGCAGGAAACCTGTTCCGCGATAATCAGAGCACAGGTGAGTTAATGCTTGATAATAATGAGCTGGAGCGTGAACGAGGAATTACGATTCTTTCTAAGAATGTATCGATCAACTATAAGGGTACGAAAATCAACATCATAGATACTCCGGGACACAGCGACTTCGGCGGCGAGGTGGAGCGTGTGCTCAACATGGCCGATGGCTGTCTGCTGCTGGTGGATGCCTTCGAAGGCCCTATGCCTCAGACGCGCTTCGTGTTGCAGAAGGCGCTCCAGATAGGGCTGAAGCCCATCGTAGTTATAAATAAGGTGGATAAACCCAACTGCCGCCCAGATGAGGTGAACGAGATGGTGTTCGACCTGATGTTCAGTCTGGATGCCACGGAGGAGCAGCTAGACTATCCGCTGATCTTCGGCTCTGCCAAGAACGGCTGGATGAGTACCGATTGGAAGCAGCCTACTGATAACATCACACCGCTGCTCGACTGCATCATCGAGAATATCCCAGCACCAGCGCAGTTGGAAGGCACCCCGCAGATGCTGATTACTTCACTGGACTATTCCAACTATACAGGCCGTATCGCTGTGGGACGTGTACACAGAGGCACTATCCGTGAGGGTATGAACGTGACGCTGGTACATCGCAACGGCACGCAGACCAAGACGAAGATCAAGGAGCTGCATACCTTCGAGGGCATGGGACATAAGAAGTGTACGGAGGTTTCATCAGGCGACATCTGTGCCATCATCGGCCTAGATGCCTTCGAGATAGGTGATACCATCTGCGACTTTGAGAATCCTGAGGCTCTGCCTCCTATCACCATCGATGAGCCTACCATGAGCATGCTCTTCACCATCAACGATTCACCGTTCTACGGACAGGAGGGTAAGTATGTGACTTCTCGCCACATTCAGGACCGTCTGGACCGTGAGCTCGATAAGAACTTGGCGCTGCGTGTGACGAAGGGCGAGACGGAGGGCAAGTGGAATGTCTCTGGTCGTGGTGTGCTGCACCTCTCTGTACTGATAGAGACCATGCGTCGTGAGGGCTATGAGCTGCAGGTGGGTCAGCCCCAGGTAATCTTCAAGGAGATAGATGGGGTGCGCTGCGAACCTATCGAGGAACTGACGGTGAATGTGCCAGAGGAATATAGCAGTAAGATCATTGATATGGTGACACGTCGTAAGGGCGACTTGCTGCGCATGGACAATGCGGGTGTTCGTGTGAACTTGGAGTTCAGCATCCCTTCTCGTGGTATCATCGGCCTGCGTACCAATGTGCTGACAGCTTCTGCAGGTGAGGCCATCATGGCACACCGCTTCAAGGAGTATGCACCTTACAAGGGTGAGATAGCCCGTCGTACGGCTGGCTCTATGATTGCCATGGAGACTGGTACGGCATTTGCCTATGCGCTGGACAAGCTGCAGGATCGTGGTCGCTTCTTCATCAATCCGCAGGATGAGGTCTATGCTGGTCAGGTGGTAGGTGAGCATGTGCATGAGAAGGACTTGGTGATCAATGTGACCAAGGCCAAGAAGCTGACCAACATGCGTGCCAGTGGTTCGGAAGAGAAGGTGCGCCTTTCTCCACCACTCCAGTTCTCTCTGGAAGAGGCACTGGAATACATCAAGGTCGATGAGTACGTAGAAGTGACGCCAAAGTCGATGCGTATGCGTAAGATTATCCTTGATGAGTTGGAGCGTAAGCGTGCCAATAGGAATAATGAGGAATAAAAAAAGGAAATCCCCGCCAAACGGTGGGGATTTTTACTTATATCAGTCAACGAATTTCGCTTTGGAAGCATCACGTTGTCCAGCAGATACTTCCTGATCAGGATGGCCAACAGGAATCACGAGCATTGGCTCATAGTTGTCACTGAATCCTAATGATTTCAACCAAGCTTGTGCATCGGCGTTTCCCCCCTTGATAGAAGCAAGAGAGCCAGCCTGAATGCAAGCACCCAGATCCATGGCATGGGCAGCTAAGACGATGTTCTCTGCCAAAAGGGCAGCATCAACAGCCGAGAAAGCACCTGGTTGGTCGGACACCTCATTGGCAATGAAAATCAGAGCAGCCGCATTTCCGAAGGAATTCTTGCCAGGGAAGCGGTCTTGCTGCTGCGGGTTGGCTTTCTTTAAGATGTCGCAGATGGTGTTGATCTTATCTTGGCTATCTACTATGCACACTTCCCAGTCCTGCTTGTTCATGGCGCTTGGTGCCTGAAGACCTGCGCGTACGATAGTTTGCAGCGTTTCACGACTTACAGGTTCTGCTGTAAAGCTACGCACGCTGGCACGAGTCATAATATTCTCCAGCACTACAGCAGCTTTGTCCACTGGTGCAGGCTCAGCGGTTACTGACACAGGAGCTTGATTGCAACTACCAAGGAGCAAAATGCCTGCTCCTAAAAGAAGATTTCTTAAAGTTTTCATATTCATTTGCTTTTAATGGTTTGTAAACTATTTGTTGCAAAGATAGTGAATATATAAATAAGGTATGCGTTAAATAGATATAAAAAAAGAGCGAGACTCCGAAGAGCCTCGCCCAGTTGATTATGAAAACATACTGTAAGTTTCCAAAGATTAGAGCTGTGGACCAGCAGCCACCAGAGCCTTACCAGCCTCGTTGGTGGTGTACTTCTCAAAGTTCTTGATGAAGCGTGCAGCCAAATCCTTTGCCTTAGCTTCCCACTCAGCACGGTTCTGATAAGTATCGCGAGGATCGAGAATGCCCCAAGCCACACCGTCGAGCTGTGTTGGAACCTCGAAGTTGAAATAAGGAATAGTCTTGGTAGGAGCATTGTTGATAGCACCGCTCAGGATAGCGTCGATGATACCACGGGTATCCTTGATAGAGATACGCTTGCCAGTACCGTTCCAACCAGTGTTTACCAAATAAGCCTTAGCACCGCTCTTCTCCATCTTCTTCACCAGCTCCTCACCGTACTTAGTTGGGTGCAGCTCCAGGAATGCCTGGCCGAAGCAAGCTGAGAAAGTAGGAGTAGGCTCAGTGATACCACGCTCTGTACCAGCCAACTTAGCAGTAAAGCCAGAGAGGAAGTAGTACTTAGTCTGCTCAGGATTCAGGATAGATACTGGAGGCAGTACACCGAATGCATCAGCTGACAGGAAGATCACCTGCTTAGCAGCTGGACCAGCGCTCTTACCATTCACCTTCTTAACGATGTTGGTGATGTGCTCGATAGGATAAGAAACGCGGGTATTCTCAGTCACGCTCTTGTCGTTGAAGTCGATCACGCCGTTAGCGTCAACAGTTACGTTCTCCAGCAGAGCATCGCGCTTGATAGCATTGTAGATATCTGGCTCAGACTCCTTGTCCAGCTTGATAACCTTAGCATAGCAACCACCCTCGAAGTTGAATACTCCGTGATCGTCCCATCCATGCTCGTCGTCACCAATCAGCAGACGCTTAGGATCGGTTGACAGAGTAGTCTTACCAGTACCAGACAGACCGAAGAATACAGCGGTGTTCTCACCGTTCATGTCTGTGTTGGCAGAGCAGTGCATAGAAGCGATACCCTGCAGAGGCAGGTAGTAGTTCATCATTGAGAACATACCCTTCTTCATCTCACCACCGTACCAAGTATTCAGGATCACCTGCTCGCGGCTTGTTACGTTGAAAGCAACGCAAGTCTCAGAACCCAGACCCAGCTCCTTGAAGTTCTCTACCTTAGCCTTAGAAGCATTGTAGATTACGAAGTTAGGCTCAAAGTTCTCCAGTTCCTCAGCGGTTGGCTGGATGAACATGTTCTTTACGAAGTGTGCCTGCCAAGCAACCTCAACGATGAAGCGAACAGCCATACGGGTATCCTCATTAGCACCGCAGAATGCGTCTACTACATACAGGTTCTTGTTGCACAGCTCCTTGATGGCCAGCTTCTTAACCTCTGCCCAAACAGCCTCAGACATTGGGTGGTTGTCGTTCTTGTAACCTTCAGTTGTCCACCATACAGTGTCCTTAGAAGTCTCGTCCATTACGATGTACTTGTCCTTAGGAGAACGACCAGTGAAGATACCAGTCATTACGTTTACTGCGCCAAGCTCAGTCACTTGACCCTTGTCGAAACCTTCCAGACCTGCCTTGGTCTCTTCCTCGAACAGATACTCGTAAGAAGGATTGTGAGCAATCACGGTTGAACCAGTGATACCGTACTTTGTTAAATCCAAATTTGCCATTTTACTTTTTTATTTATTAAGTGTAATTATTAATGTTAATCTTCTTCACCTTTTAAATCGAATGCAAAAATAATATTTTATTCGTAAATTCCCACGCCAATAAGCAAATATTTCAGTGCCATAAACTCATTTTTATCACTTACTAACATTTACTGCTACCTCCATATTGCAAATTTGGGAGATTTTTGTTTCTTTTGCATGCAGAAACATTAAATCTAAGATTATGAGAGTGGTTAATTTTGCAGAATCTAATTCTATTCTCAACCATTATATGGCTGAACTGCGTGATAAGAACTATCAGAAGAACCGTCTGACCTTTCGCCACAATGTGGAGCGTATTGGTGAGGTGATGGCGTATGAGGTATCTAAGACCTTGGAGTATAAGGCTAAAACCGTCAAGACACCACTGGGTACGCTTGACATCCCTTTGATGAAGCAGGAGGATATTGTAGTGGCTACTGTGCTTCGTGCTGGTCTGCCTTTCCATCAGGGATTCCTCAACGTCTTTGATCGTGCCGACAATGCTTTCGTATCAGCGTTTCGTATGTATCTGAACCGTGAGCATACGGAGGTGGGTATCCATGCGGAGTATATCGCTACGCCAAGCGTGAAGGGCCGTACGCTGATTATCGTTGACCCTATGCTGGCTACTGGTGGCAGTATGGCTGCGGCTATCGAGGCGCTCTTCCAAGCTGGGAAGCCAAAGACCATCCATGTGTGCTGTGTGATTGCTGCTCCTGAGGGTATAGAGGTAGTGAAGAAAGCCTTGCCAGACGATGCTACCATCTGGTGTGCTGCCATCGATGAAGGCATGAACGAGCAGAAATACATCGTGCCAGGCTTTGGCGACTGTGGTGACCTCTGCTATGGTGAGAAGCAGCAATCCTTTCGTAAAATAGCGGACAAGAAATAAAAAAATCCTCCGATGCTCCTTTGTTGCTTCTCCGCAAAAAAGCGGACTTACAACGGAGGAACATCGGAGGAACTTCGGAGTTATAGCTTAGTTTCCGTGGTCTCAGGTCTCACGGTCTCAAAGTTTGTTACTTCACTTCCCAAGTGTCATTAGTTTCCAGCAACTCAGCAAAGTTGTGGTACTTCTTCTTAGCGCTGACCTCTTCGAGCTGGGCATGAACGGCCTCATCATAGGTAGGAGCCTCCACATCACGAATCACACCGAAAGCTACAGGGAAGTCGGGGCCGTCCATCATGGCAAGCTTCAGTTGTAGGGTGTTGTCCATGCAGTGAGCATCGTGTACTAGGATATCATCCAGTGTCACACCGTTCTCACCAATCTTCACCACCTTGATGCCGAAACCTTCCTGCATCAAGCCATACTCGTTGTTCTCTCCGAACACCATTGGCTTGCCATGCTGCAGGTAGATGGCATTCTTGGCACGGTCTTCCTTCTTAGCCAGATAGTCGTAAACACCATTATTGAAGATCATGCAGTTCTGCAGAATCTCGCACACGGCGGCACCCTTGTGCTGGGCAGCGGCCTTCAGGATCTCCACGGTGCCGGCAGCATCGGCAGCGGCGGCACGGGCGAAGAAGCGACCACGCGCACCGAAGCAGAGCTCTGCAGGGCGGAATGGATCTTCTACGGTGCCGTAAGGAGACGACTTGCTCACGAAGCCACGAGGTGACGTTGGGGAATACTGGCCCTTCGTCAAACCATAGATGCGGTTGTTCAGCAGAATCATGTTAATGTCGATGTTTCTGCGCACAGCATGGATGAAGTGATTACCACCGATAGCCAAGCCATCACCATCGCCAGAGACCTGCCAAACGGTGAGGTCTGGATTGGTTACCTTAGCACCTGTAGAGATGGCAGCTGCACGACCATGAATGGTCTGCATGGCATACGTATTCATATAGTAAGGCAGACGGCTGGAGCAGCCAATGCCAGAAATCACTGCAATGTTCCAAGGAGCAACTCCAAGTTCTGCCATTGCTTTATGCAGAGAGGCGAGGAAGAAATGATCGCCGCAACCAGGACACCAGCGAGGCTGTCCTTTCTTATAGTCTTTTGCTGTAAAATCGCTCATGATATTTCTGTTTTTGGAGTTTACTTATTTAGGATTTCATTAAATGCCTCAACCAATTCGCTGATCACGAAAGGCTGGCCTTTCACTTCATTATACTGATAAGGTACGAAGTTGTCAACCTTCATGCGCAGGTAGGCAGCAAACTGGCCAAGGTTCTGTTCTGCCACCACTACCTTCTTATAGAGCTTCAGCACTTCGGCAGTGTTCTTTGGCAGTGGGTTGATATAGCTGAACTGTGCCAAAGCCACCTTCTTGCCAGTCTTGATCAGCTCGTCCATAGCTGAGTGCAGATGTCCGTAAGTGCTACCGAAACCAACGATCAGCAAGTCGGCATCATCCTTGCAGCCTTCTACCTCTACATCTGGTACAGGAATCTTAGCAACCTTAGAGGCACGCAGGTGCACCATCTTGTTGTGGTTCTCTGGGTCGGTAGAGATAGCACCCGTATCACCGTCTTTCTCCAAGCCACCGAGGATGTGGGTGTAACCCTCTTGCCCTGGGATAGCCCAGTAGCGCACATCTTGATCATTACGCTTGTAAGGTGTATAGTTGTCCTTCATCTCTTCCGTTACATACGGTGGGTTGATGGCAGGATATTCATTCAAGTTAGGCAACTTCCAAGCCGAAGAACCATTGGCGATAAAGGCATCTGTCAGCAAAATGACAGGTGTCATGTGCTCTAACGCCATTTTAGAAGCGGTGTAAGCAGCATCGAAGCAGTTGGTTGGTGAGGTTGCTGCGATGACAGGCATAGGACTCTCACCATTACGTCCGAAGAGCGCTTGAAGCAAGTCGGTCTGCTCACTCTTGGTTGGCAAACCTGTTGAAGGACCACCACGTTGCACATCGAGAATCACCACTGGGAGCTCGGCAGTTACTGCAAGGTTCATAGCCTCAGACTTCAGACAGATGCCAGGGCCAGAGGTAGAAGTCACCGCTAAAGCACCAGCGAAAGAAGCCCCAACGGCAGAAGCAGCACCAGAAATCTCATCCTCGCACTGAACGGTAATCACGCCGAGCGACTTATGCTTAGCCAGCTCATGCAGCACATCGGTAGCAGGAGTGATAGGGTAAGAACCTAAGAACAGGCGCTTTCTAGCTTTCTCTGCAGCAGCGATGAAACCATAGGCAGTTGCCTTGTTACCAGTGATATCCATATAGCGGCCAGGCTCTTTCTCCTTGCTCTCAATGCGGTAGGTATGATCTACGGATGAGTGGGTGTTGGCACCATAGTCGTATCCAGCACGTACCACCTTGATGTTTGCCTCAGCTATCTCAGGCTTCTTGGCGAACTTCTCACGCAGGAAGTTCTCTACTAATGAAAGCTCACGGTTAAACAGCCAGCACACCAAGCCAAGGGCAAACATATTGCGGCACTTCAGCGCACTCTTGTTGTCCATGCCTGAATCTGCCAAGGCCTCCTTGACAATCGTAGTGATAGGAGCAGCGATGACATCCTGCTTGATACCCATCTCCTCGATAGGATTATCAGTAGCAAACTGTGCTTTCTGAAGGTCGGCCTTCTGGAAGGCATCTGTATCGATGATGATGCATGCCGTAGACTTGGCAAACTTATATTGCGTCTTCAGTGCAGCAGCGTTCATTGCTACCAGCACATCACATTTATCGCCAGGAGTATAGACCTTACCAGCACCGATGTGAACCTGGAAACCAGATACGCCCGTCAGTGAGCCTTGCGGGGCACGGATATCTGCTGGATAGTCGGGAAAAGTACTGATACCATTTCCAACGGTAGCAGAAACGGTAGAGAAGATGTTACCAGCGAGCTGCATGCCGTCGCCAGAGTCGCCAGAGAAGCGTACTACTACTTGCTCCAGCTCTTTTACCTCAATGTTGTTAGCCATTTGTATAAAAATGTGTATTAATTTCTAAGTAGTCCCGCCGAGAATCGAACTCGAATCTAAAGTTTAGGAAACTTCTATTCTATCCATTGAACTACAGGACCAACTTTTCCAATAAAAGCGGTGCAAAGTTACGATAAACTTAAGAGGTATGCAAAAAAACGTGCAGAATTATTCAGCGACTGCATTTTATGAGCACTTTGCTGCCATCTTGGAGGGTGGTGGCAAAGAGATAGATGTCTCCTCCCTCCTTTAGTTTCAGTTTCTTTCGCAATTCTGCTACGTTCTGAGGGAAGTTGCGCACGGTGAGGTTGGCTTTCTCCACACCTTGGAGCAAAGTCTTCAGTTCTGCCTTGCTGAAATGGGCATAACCGTCTATGCGGAAGATGCGTCCAGGGAAGGTGGGCTGATGGTCTGCCGAGGTATAGAGGTGACTGTTAGGATGCAGTTTCTCCAGATTCCAATGCCGTGCCACACTGCGATAGGCACCTGCTTTCAGCAAAGCAGCATTTGGTTCATAGAGAAAATGCTCCAGTTCTGAAGTGTAGCGGCAGTCTTCTTGCTCTTCTTCCCACGTGAAGCGGAAGAGTTGTGGATCATTGCCGTTGGAAAAGAGTTGGGCAGTCACGATGACAGGAGCTTGCGATGCAGCTTCCTTATGCATGACAAGCAGCAGCTCCTTGCATTCATTGTCTACACTTACCACATGTACCTCTTGAACGTTAGGCAGTTCCTTCAATGCTTGATGAATGTCCAGCATTGGGGAAAGTTTTACTAATATATGATTGGCTTTCTCCAAAAGTAGCGTCTTGATTTCCAAAAGATTCGGTTCGCAGTCTTGGATGGCGAATACCTTGCCTCCGCTGTGGCTTCTGCGGGCAGGATCCAGGAAAATCCAATCGACTTTTGGCATCTGTGGCAGATAGTCTTCTGTTTCAGCATGACAAACCTTCACATGCGATAGGCCAAACGTCTGGAAATTGGCTGTTGCTAATTCACAGAGCGCAGCCTGACGTTCCACATAGGTAGCCTGTTGGAACAGCGGAGCTAAGAAAGAGAAATCTATGCCAAAGCCACCTGTTAGGTCGGTAAAAGATGTATGATCCTTAGAATACATTTCGATGATTTGACGCTTATAACGTGCAGTAAGTTCTGAGGAACACTGCTCCATAGAGAGTAGAGGAGGATAGAGAATGCCTTCCATCTTTGCCCACGAAGGAAGTTTTTCACTGGCCTTTTGCCACCCCTCAATCTGCGTGAGGGCTTGGTTTAAGTCTATGCCAGATGCCTTGGCATACTTCAATGCCAAAGTCCGCACGTCTTCCTCCCGATGTGCTAAGATAAATGCCTGTGTCTGTTGGTCTATTCTCATGGTATTACCTTATAGCGTTGTCTGGCCTCATTCCGGCTTACCAAGTTGAAGTGCCACCATTCTGAAGGCAGTGTCTTGAAACCCGCTTTCATCATCACTTCACGTAGCAGCTTGCGATTTTCCCAAGCTTCGTTTGTCATCTTGCCTTGACGTACGAGAGAGGCTTCCAGACTGATATTGGCTTCTTTACCTAAATGGTCTATCTTAGTGCCCATAGGCAGGGTATCGCCATTAAGTGTGGCAAGGGTGATATCCACCGCGACACCATAATTATGCATCCCTCCGCCACGGGCAGGATTCGATACATAGTTCTGCTGCGCTGTTCCCTTTACGGTGTTCCACATTTTTTGCTGCACACTCATAGGGCGGGCAGCGTCAAATACCGCTAATGTGAGGTCTGGATGTTCCGTCTTCAGCAATTGCTGCGCTTGGAGGAGGCATTTCATCGCATCAGGATGCAGGTAGGCTTCCTTTAATTCAGTGTAAAGCATCTCTCCCGTGAAGTTGTCAGCACGGGCATACATCAAGCTTACTAAGATTGAAGAATCTTGCTCCGCAATGTTCAGGTAGCCTAATGAGTCTAATTGCTGAGCGATGCGGCTTTTCTCTGGAGGAAGAGGGATTGGCGTAACCTCCTCTGTTAGTGTAGGTGTAAAACCACTCTCTGCCCCTCGAGGCGCAGGACTGCACATCGAGAGGCAGAGTAAGGTTAATATGGTGGAAAGTCCTTTCACTTCTTCCAAACATGCACGATTTCGGCAATGAACTGCTGGTGCATAGGTTGAAGATTTCCATCCCGGTAGAAACCCTGCTTGATGCTGTCATCCAGACGTTCGAGGTCCCACTTACCCGTATAGATCATGCGGCACTCAATCACCAGGTTGGCTTGGTCGAAGAATGGATTGCCAAGTTCCGTCTTACCCACGGTGAATCCTGCATCCTTGATCTTATCAGAGCCATCACGGCCGGAGTGCTGACCTAAATAGCGTACATTCTCCTTAAATTCCTCAGGGAATACAGCCAGTGTGAAATAAGGATTCTTCTCCAGCAACTCATAGGTGTAGCGGCTTTCATTCACAAAGATAGAAACGATGGGTTTACCACGAAATACACCCATAGTACCCATAGTGAGCAGCATGGCATTGGGCTTCTCATCGTTGTTCACTGCCAGCACAATCCAGTTGTCAAAGAGGCTAACAGGATTGGTGGTCACTTCCTTTGGCTGGATTTCTTGCCAGCCGTTGCTTAATGCGGCATTCTGTCCGCAAACTGATGTGGCTATCGCCAGCATGCAGCTTAAAAAGATAGTCTTCTTCATAACGTTAATAGTTTACTAAAGTTTCGCAAGTGATGGCGCACTTGCATAATTTAACATAAAATAGGAA
>CALAEY010000094.1 GCA_937891085.1 uncultured Prevotellaceae bacterium
CTTGACATTTTCAGGTCTATGGCGGATATCCGGGGATTTCTTTGCGGTTTTTTATCCCCACTGGCTTATATATCGCGATTTTTATGTAAATTTGCGCAACAATAAAGAATTCACTAAAAAACAATCAACCCAATGAAGAAAATTTTCGGAAATCGCTATATGCCCACCTACTGCTCAAAGGAGGCAGAAGCCAAGGCTCAGGATTGCATGAAACGTGGCATGCACATGCCAAATCGCAAACTGCTGCGCACTCAGGAACAGCTCAACGGCATCCGTGAGAGTGCCAAGATAAACACAGCGCTGCTGGATTACATCTCTGAGAATATCCGCGAGGGCATGACCACAGCGGAGATAGACCACATGGTGTATGCATTCACTACGGATCATGATGCCATCCCTGCTCCCTTCCTCTTCGAAGGCTATCCTAAGAGCGTCTGCGTGAGCATCAATGATGTGGTGTGCCATGGCATCCCAAGCACGAAGGAGGTGCTGAAGAGCGGTGACATCGTAAACGTCGATGTATCAACCATCTACAAGGGCTATTTCAGCGATGCTTCTCGTATGTATATGATTGGCGAGGTGAGTCCTGAGATGCAGAAACTGGTGCAGGTGACGCGTGAGTGTCGTGATATGGGCATTGAGGCTGCACAACCTTGGGCACGCCTGGGCGATATAGGTGCTGTGATTCAGCAGCATGCAGAGGCCAACGGTTTCAGCGTGGTGCGCGACTTATGCGGACATGGCTGTGGCGTGCGCTTCCACGAGGAGCCTAACGTGAACCACTATGGCAAGGCAGGCACGGGCATGGTGCTGGTGCCAGGCATGACCTTCACCATAGAGCCTATGATCAACATGGGTACCTATCGTGTATTCATCGATGAGGATGATGGTTGGACGGTTTGCACAGATGACGGTCTGCCTTCTGCTCAATGGGAGAGCCAGATCCTCATCACAGAGACAGGCAATGAGATTCTCACACAATGAGATAATTCACAGTTTATCATGAGGCGGGCGATACCTTTTATATTGTGCTTCATACTTTGTACCTTGCAAGTACAAGCCCAAAGCACCACTACCAGACAAGACACCATCAGTGTGGGCTATACGTCTGGCAACCAGAAGACTATGTCTGGCGCTGTGGAGAAGGTGACAGAAGACCGCATGAACAAAGGTCTGGTGAACAACTCGCTCGATGCACTGAACGGACAGGCAGCTGGTGTGAGCATCAGCGGGGCCAATCATGAAGCCATGCTGAACTCTGTGCGTGTGCGTGGTACTACCTCATTGACAGGTGGTAACGACCCGTTGGTGATTATCGATGGTGTATCGTCAGACTTGAGCACGCTGAGCACCATCTATCCTGCTGATATCGAGAGTTTCACCATCTTGAAAGATGCCTCTGAAACAGCCCAATACGGATCACGCGGAGCTTCTGGTGTAATAGAGGTGGCCACCAAGAAAGGACAGAGCGGACAGTTCCACATCAGTTATGACGGGCGTTTCGGCTCTGAATCTGTGTATAAGAACCTGAAGATGCTTGATGGCGATGCATTCCGCAGTGTGGCCAAGCAATACGGACTGAACATCCTAGATAATGGGATGAACACCAACTTCCCACAAAGTATTACCCGTCAGGGATTTGTGCAGAATCATCACGTGGCCTTTGGCGGAGGTACTACGGAATCTAACTATCGTGCTTCCTTGGGACTGATGGATCATAACACGGTGGTGAAGACCAATCATTATCGCAACTTCACTGCCAAACTAGACCTCACGCAGAAAGCTTTCGAAGATCACCTGCAAGTGGACCTTGGCGTATTCGGCTCTTTCCAAAAGAACCACAATCTGCATGATCAGCAGAAGTTGTTCTACTCTGCGGCGGCCTTCAATCCTACGTTTTCTGATAAGCGGAATACCAGTGGTGGATGGGATCAGATCACTACGGCCAGCCAGATAAACCATCCGCTCTCCTTGCTGGAAAAGAAAGACCACGAGAACAATGCGCACTTCAACACCCATCTGAAGTTGGCCGTGAACTTAAGTCCTCGTCTCACATTAGCGGCTTTTGGGTCTTACACCTACAATGTCATCGACCAATCGCAGTTCTTCCCTACCACAGTATGGTCGCATGGGCAGGCCTATCGCAGTGAGCTGAAGACAGAGGAACTGCTTGGGAACTTCATGGTGAACTATAATGTGGAGCAAGGCGCACACCATCTGGACCTCTTGGCCTTAGCGGAAGCGCAGAAGACATCGATGAAAGGTTTCTATACCACTGTAAGCAACTTCACTACCAACCGCTTCGGTTACAACAACTTACAAGCAGGAGCAGTACGACTGTGGGAAGGCACAGGATCCTATTTCGAAGATCCGCACATGGTATCCTTCTTAGGACGTGCCAACTATGTGCTGGCAGGTCGCTACACGCTGACGGTGAATGCCCGTGCTGATGCTTCCTCCAAAGTGGGCGAGAACAATAAGTGGGGTTTCTTCCCTTCGGCTTCAGCAGCATGGGTGATCAGCGATGAGCCTTTCATGCGTGATGTGACATGGCTGAATAATCTGAAACTTCGTACGGGCTATGGACTTTCGGGCAACCTTGGGGCTATTGACTCCTACAATTCTTTACAGCTGGTGGAGCCTATTGGCATCGTCAATGTGAATGGCGCGCCAACGGTATCCATGGGTATCACGCAGAATGCCAATCCCGACTTGAAGTGGGAGGTGAAGCGCACATTCAATGTGGGTGCTGATCTGGCTGTGCTCAACAATCGCGTGGTGCTCACAGCCGACTATTACACCTCGAAGACCAGCGATATGCTCTATATGTACAATGTGAGCGTGCCGCCTTTCACTTATAACCGCCTGCTGGCCAACCTCGGATCTATGAAGAACAGCGGTTTGGAGTTCGGTCTGGGCATCACGCCTATCCAGAAACATGACATGGAGCTGAACATCAACGTGAACTTGGCTTTCCAAAAGAACAAGTTGGTCTCCCTCAGCGGATATTATCAAGGCCAATTCATCGATGCTCCAGATCGTGCTGCCATAGCAGGCCTGAACGGCGCTGGTTTCCATGGGGGTAATAATAACATCACTTACCAGATAGTGGGACAGACGCTAGGCGTGTTCTACCTGCCTCATTGCACAGGACTGGTGCGCAACGAAGACGGTAGCTACAGCTATGAGATAGCCGACCTTGACGGTGACGGAGTGATCAGCACTGACGATGGGGCCGATCGCTATATTGCAGGACAAGCCACGCCAAAAGCCATGTTGGGCAGCAATATCAGTTTCCGCTATAAGGACTTTGACATCGCTGTGCAGGTGAATGGTGCCTTCGGGCATAAGATCTACAACGGCACGGCTCTTACCTACATGAACATGAGCAACCTGCCCGACTATAACGTGATGCGTGAAGCGCCAGAACAGAGCATCAAGGACCAGACGGCTACCGACTATTGGTTGGAGCGTGGCGACTACATCAACATCGACTATGTCACCATTGGTTGGAACGTGCCTCTGCCTCGCAGCAAGTACATCCAGAATCTGCGCCTCTCTGCTTCAGTGAACAATCTGGCTACCATCACAGGATACAGCGGATTGACTCCTATCATCAACAGCAACATCGTGAACAGCACCCTGGGTGTGGATGATAAGCGCGGATTTCCCGTCTATCGTTCCTATACGGTAGGCATAAGCATTCAGTTCTGACGATTAGACAGGAGGATAATTTATGATGAAAAGATTTCTTTACATAGGACTGATCACAGCTTGCATGCTCACGGCTTGCTCCGACTATCTGGAAGAGCATCCCAAGGATCGCATCCCAGAAGAGCAGGCTTACGAAGATGCCGTCAATCTCTATCTGAACACGGTGGCTGTGCTCTACAACTACATCGGAGGATATGAGGACAGTCAGGGCTTGCAAGGCACCTATCGCGGACTCTACGATCTGAATACATTCACGACGGATGAAGCGATGATTCCCACACGCGGAAGCGACTGGTACGACGGTGGTTTCTGGCAGGCACTCTTCACACACGACTGGGCTTCAAGCAGCAGCATTCAGGCCACTTGGGAGTATCTCTATAAGGTCATCGTGCTCAGCAATCGCTCTTTGGAGCAGTTGGAACAGCACGCCCATCTGCTGAGTGCGGAGCAATATGAATCCTATACGGCAGAAGTGAGGGCGCTTCGTGCCATGTACTATTACTACCTGCTCGATATGTATGGGCGCGTGCCTCTGGTACTCTCTTCCAACACATCGATGAGTGATGTGAAGCAGAGTTCACGCAGCGAGGTGTTCCATTTCGTGGTCAACGAACTGCAAGAGACGCTCTATTCCCTCTCTTTCGAGCACAGCAACTATCAAGGCGACTATTATGGACGCATCACCATGCCTGTGTCTTGCTTCCTGCTGGCTAAACTCTTTCTGAACGCTGAAATCTATACAGACGACAATTGGACAGACAGCGTGATTCCTGATGTGAGCCAACCCATTTTCATTATAGCAGATGACATGAAGGTCAATGCTTGGGAAGCCGTGGTGCACTACTGCGACATTCTGGAGGCGCTTGGCTACCAACTGGAAGACATTTTCACAAACAACTTTTCCGTTCACAACGAGTCGTCTCGTGAGAATATCTTCACCATACCCATGGATCCCAACCTCTACATCAACCAGATGCAGAATCTCTTCCGCTCCTATCACTACCAGCATGCCGCTGCTTATGGTTTCGGAGGAGAGAACGGTTCCAGTGCTACGTTAGAGACACTGGCCACCTTTGGCTATGGCACTGAAGAAGAAGATATGCGTTTCTTCTGGAGTTTCTACTACGGTCCTGTCTATGACCTCGATGGACAGGATGTGATTCTCCAGTCTGGTGCCCCTCTGGAATACCAACCCACAGCCATCAAGCTGGATCTTTCTGGTTCTGTGTATGAGCAAACGGCTGGAGCACGCATGAAGAAGTACGAAGTGGACAAGACCGCTCCGAAAGACGGAAAATTGATGAACAACGACATCGTCCTCTTCCGCTATGCCGATGTCTTGCTGATGAAGGCCGAAGCCAAAGTGCGCAACGGCGAGAATGGTGATGAAGAAATGAATGCCGTGCGCGAACGTGCTGGTATGGGCTATCGACCCGCTACCTTGGATAATATTCTGGAAGAGCGAAAGCTGGAATTGATGTGGGAAGGCTGGCGTCGTCAAGACTTGGTGCGCTTCCGTCAATTCACCCGTGCTTATACAGACCGTCCGATGCTGGAGAATGAGGAGAGTGGATATACCACCGTCTTCCCCATCCCTGGCGACGTGGTGATGCAAAATCCAAATATTACCCAAAACTATGGGTATTGAAAGGGATTTTTATTATCTTTGTCCCCCAAAATCAGATTTCCACAATGAAGCATATACGTAATTTCTGCATCATCGCACACATAGACCATGGTAAGTCTACCTTGGCAGATCGCCTGTTGGAGTACACCAACACCATCCAAATCACAGAAGGGCAGATGCTCGACGACATGGACTTGGAGAAAGAGCGAGGCATCACCATCAAGAGTCATGCCATCCAGATGGAATACGAGAAGGATGGGCAGAAATACGTGCTGAATCTCATTGACACTCCGGGACATGTTGATTTCTCCTACGAGGTTTCACGCTCCATCGCTGCTTGCGAAGGGGCTCTGCTGGTGGTAGATGCCAGTCAGGGTGTTCAGGCACAGACCATCTCCAACCTCTACATGGCTTTAGAGCACGATCTGGAGATCATCCCCGTCATCAATAAGTGCGACATGCCTAGTGCCATGCCCGATGAAGTGGAAGACGAGATCGTAGAGCTGATAGGGTGTGAGCGTGAGAGCATCATCCGTGCTTCTGCTCGCACAGGCATGGGCGTGAAGGAAATCCTCGATGCCATCGTAGAGCGTGTGCCTCATCCAGAAGGTGATGAGGAGGCGCCTCTGCAGGCCTTGATTTTCGACTCTGTGTTCAACTCTTTCCGTGGCATCATAGCCTACTACAAGATCGTAAACGGCGTGATGCACAAGGGCGACCATGTGAAGTTCTTCAATACGGGCATGGAGTATGATGCCGATGAAATAGGTGTGCTGAAGATGGACATGATTCCCAGACAGGAGATGCGCACGGGCGATGTGGGCTATATCATCTCTGGCATCAAGACATCTACTGAAGTACGTGTGGGTGATACCATCACGCACGTAGCCCGCCCTTGCAATGAGGCCATAGAGGGTTTTGAGGAAGTGAAGCCTATGGTCTTCGCTGGTGTCTACCCCATCGATCCTACAGATTACGAGAATCTGCGCGCCTCACTGGAGAAGCTGCAGCTGAATGATGCATCCCTGACCTTCACTCCAGAGTCGTCTGTGGCCTTGGGCTTCGGCTTCCGCTGTGGGTTCTTAGGCCTGCTGCACATGGAGATCATTCAGGAGCGTCTGGATCGTGAGTTCGACATGGATGTCATCACTACCGTTCCGAACGTATTCTATCATATCTACGACAAGCATGGCAACATGACGGAGGTGCACAACCCTAGTGCCATGCCCGATCCTACAGCCATCGACTACATTGAGGAGCCTTATATCCGTGCCAGCATCATCACACAGACCGATTACATCGGCCCTATCATGACGCTGTGTCTTGGAAAGCGCGGAGAGCTGATAAAGCAGGAGTATGTGTCTGGAAACCGTGTGGAGATTTACTACGACATTCCTTTGGGAGAGATTGTCATCGACTTCTACGACAAGCTGAAGAGCATCTCGAAGGGCTATGCCTCTTTCGACTATCACATGAATGGTTTCCGTCGCTCTAAGCTCATCAAGCTCGACATCCTGCTGAATGGTGAGCCTGTGGATGCCCTTTCCACCCTGACGCATGAGAGCAATGCCTACGACCTTGGACGCCGCATGTGTGAGAAACTCAAGGACCTCATTCCACGCCAGCAGTTCGACATCGCCATCCAGGCTGCCATTGGTGCCAAGATTATCGCACGCGAAACGGTGAAGCAGGTACGCAAGGACGTGACAGCCAAGTGCTATGGTGGTGACGTGAGCCGTAAACGCAAGCTTTTGGAGAAACAGAAGCGAGGCAAGAAGCGCATGAAGCAGATTGGCAATGTCGAAGTGCCACAAAAAGCCTTCCTCGCTGTGCTGAAGCTCGACTGAGCATTACCTATAGTGCCCGCCAGAACTTCTGGAAGTCGCTATAGCGTCCATAGATCACCAGCTCGTCACCTTCCAGCAGGCGGTCTTCTTCTGGGAGTTGGTTCACCACCTCTTTTTCTGTAAAAGAGATGCCAAGGCTGTTGACCAAGGTCTTTCCGCGCTTCAAAGCGATGAGCTTAAGGCCAAACTGATCACTTAGTTTTAGGTCGTTCACATAGTATCCATGCAGCTTGGCAGGAACTTTGAATTTCATCACATAGTAATGCTCATCGATGGAGAAGGCTTCCAGATCCAAGCCGAACTCGAAGTAGCGCACCATGTCTTTAGCAGCATCCGATTCTGGAGTGAGAATACCCTCTATGTCGAATGCCTGCAAGATGGAATAGTGCACTGCATCGTTGGCACGGGCAAAGATATGCTGCACACCGAGTTTCTTCAGGAGTGCTGTCACACGTACAGAAGCCGAAAAGTTCTCACCGATAGATACCACTACGGCATCAACACTACGCAATGGCAGCACTGCAAGCGCCTGTTCGTCTGTTGCATCCAGACAAAAAGCTGCCGCTACTTTATCTTTGATAGATTCTATATGCGCCTGCTTATTGTCTGCCACAATCACCTCGTTTCCCAGAGCCGATAATTCTGCGGCCAATGAATAGCCATAATTCCCAAGTCCTATTACTATATACTTCATAGCCTATCCATTTTTTATAATTGTCAATTGTGAATTGTTAATTGTTAATTTATAATGATCTCTCCACTCGGATAACGATACTTAGTATGCTTCTTCTGCTTCACCACACCCAGCAGCACAGTGATGAGCCCCACACGACCAATGAACATCAAGGCCGTGATGAGCAGTCTGCCTATAGTGTCAAGCTGTGGCGTGATGCCAAGCCCTACTCCATCTGTAGAGATGGCTGCCAAGCACTCATAGAAGATGCCTCGGAAAGACACCTGAGGTTCGAAATAGCTTATAATCGCCACAAACAGGAACAGCGTGGAGAGCGACATCAGGGCTGTGGCATTGGCACGACGGATAGAGTCGGCTGAAAGCTCACGTCCGAAGACCTCCACGCGCTCTGAGCCTCGCACCATGGCCCACATGTTGAGGATGATCACAGCAAAGGAATTCACCTTGATACCTCCCGCTGTGGATTGAGAGCAACCACCTACCCACATGAGCAGCGCATAGAGCATCAGCGTCTGTATGCTCCACGTGCCAGGATCGATGGAGTTGAAGCCTACGGAGCGTGGACATACTGCCAGAAAGAACGACTGTGTGAGCTTCTCTGGAACGCTGAAATCACGCAGCACGCCGTTCCACTCGAAGCAAGCAAAGCATAGCCAAGCCACACTCAGCAAAATGCCCGTAAACAGCAGGGCGATGCGCGTGTTAAGGTTGTGCAGATGGTAATAGCTCTTGGCACTCCAATGGCGGGTGCGGATGAAATGCCAAAGACTGCGCAGCTTGAACGCCAGCGTCTGCTGCAGATTCACCAAGACAGGGAAGCCTATACCTCCCAGAATCACCAAGACGGAGAGGTAGAGGAACAGCGGTATATGCCCATGCAGAATCATCGGATTGGCCAAGCCATCAGGCAGGAAAGACATACCCGAATTGCAGAAGGCAGAGATGGCATGGAAGGCAGAGAAATAGACTTCTTCTTCCAGATCCATGCCCAGCGTGCCATGTATGTCTGTCCAAATCACCACCATGCCTGCAGCCTCAATGCAGATGGTAAACACGAAAATGTCAAACAGCGTGGAGAACAGCGACCCCAGAGAATCGGAGTTCACCATATCACGCACCATCACTTGGTTGTAGACAGACGTATTTCCCATGAAGAACAAGGCAAAAAAGCTGGTGAACGTCATCACGCCAAGTCCGCCCACTTGTATGAGAATGATGAGTATCGTAAAACCTGTAGGAGTGAACGTTGCAGCCATATCAAGCGGTGAGAGCCCTGTGACGCACACCGCACTGGTGCTCAGGAAGATAGAGTCATACCACGTGATGCCACCATACGTACTGTTGGGCAGTTTCAGCAGCACGGCACCAATCAATATAATCACCAAGAAACTTCCTGCCAATATCAGCGACGGATTGGTGCGCCTTCCCAGCAGTCGCACCACACCGTTAGAGAGGTCGAACAGCGAGATGACAATCAAGATGGTAAGCCTGTAGCCCTTGCTTCCCATCAGGTTCCAGAACCACAGCATGACTTGGTACTCTGGATCTGGTTTATGGAATAGGACAGGGACCAGCGTCAATAGCAGCAGGAACATCAGAATCCACGTCACGGCATTATAATTCAAGCGCGTATCCTTGAATCCCAACGTCATGTGCGCCAAGATGTTGGTAATTATCAGTATCCAAGCCGCATGGTAGAACTTCGCCAGCATGCCCGCTTCCACCTCCGTGATGGGGAAACCATACTCATAGAGCACAGCAGTAATCAGCATGGCCGATACCAAGTACGACAGCACCATCAGGATGTTCAGAAACACCTTGACATATGGGAAAATCAACTTGTTATGATATAATATCAGCTGCCTGTTAAACTTCATCTGAGTATCGTTTGAAAAGCAAACTTAATTAAAAACGATGGTATTAGCAAAAAAATAGCATAAAAACGTCAGTATTATGAAAAGATTCATTATTTTTGTCACAAATTATCATTTTAAAAAACTGCATTATTATGAGTAACAAAGTCAAAAGATTCATTCTTCCTGAGGAAGAGATACCACATTATTGGTACAACATTCAGGCAGAGATGCCCAACAAGCCACTGCCTCCTATCCACCCTGCAACTAAACAACCTTTAAAGCCTGAGGACCTTTTCCCTATTTTTGGAGAGGAACTTTGCCGTCAGGAACTCAACCAGACAGATGCCTGGATAGAGATCCCAGAAGAGGTGCGTGAGATGTACAAGTATTATCGCAGCACCCCATTGGTACGTGCATATGGTCTGGAAAAGGCACTGGATACTCCTGCACATATCTATTTCAAGAATGAGAGCGTGAGCCCTATGGGCAGCCACAAGCTGAACTCTGCCATCCCACAGGCTTATTACTGCAAGAAAGAGGGTGTAACCAACGTGACCACAGAAACTGGTGCAGGTCAGTGGGGCGCAGCCCTTGCATACGCAGCTCGTCTTTTCGGACTTGAAGCTGCCGTCTATCAGGTAAAAATCAGCTATGAGCAGAAGCCTTATCGTCGTAGCATCATGCAGACCTATGGTGCACAAGTCACTGCCTCACCTTCTATGTCGACCAGAGCTGGTAAGAACATTCTGACACGAGATCCTTTCCATCAGGGTTCACTTGGCACTGCTATTTCTGAGGCCATAGAACTGGCTACCACTACTCCTAATTGCAAATACACCCTTGGTTCAGTATTGAACCATGTATCCCTGCATCAGACCATTATCGGATTGGAAGCCGAGAAGCAGATGAAGATGGCTGGCGAATATCCTGACATGGTCATTGCTTGCTTCGGTGGTGGTTCCAATTTCAGTGGTATTGCCTTCCCATTCATGCGTCACAACATACAAGATGGAAAGAAGACCCGTTTCATTGCCGCTGAACCTGACTCTTGTCCGAAACTGACTCGTGGAAAGTTTGAGTACGACTTTGGTGACGAGGCTGGCTACACTCCATTGCTGCCTATGTACACTCTGGGACACAATTTCCGTCCTGCTAATATCCACGCTGGTGGTCTGCGTTACCACGGTGCTGGTGTGATCATCTCTCAGTTGCTGAAGGACGGCTTCATGGAGGCTATGGACGTTCCACAGTTGGAGACTTTCGATGCTGGTACTCTCTTTGCCCGTGTAGAAGGCATCATCCCTGCCCCAGAATCCTGCCACGCCATTGCTGCTACCATCCGTGAGGCACTGAAGTGCAAGGAAACTGGTGAAGAGAAGGTGATTCTGTTCAACCTCTCTGGACATGGCCTCATCGATATGGCTGCCTATGACCAGTACATCGCTGGCAATCTGCAGAACTACCGCGTGAGCGATGAGGAATTGGCAAACTCTGTAAAAGATGCCGATGCACTGAATGCCTAAATGTCTACCGTTGTGAGCATTTCTGCTCACAGTGAGAGCATGGGTAGAGCATAAAAAAGAAATGAGCACTTTCACAAGTGCTCATTCTTTTTTTCGAGAAACAATCTTTTTACCAAAACCGATTCCGTTCGGAATCGTACTCAAAACCAACACCTTTCATTTTCTCCAGAATCTCCTCCTTAGATACATCCATGTCTTCACACAATGCATCGAGCGATGGATATTCATCACGCAGCTTCATGTTCAGATAACTGTAGAGCATCATTGGATCTTCTGGCAGGCTCATAAACGCTTTCTTTTATTATTTTGGTGCAAAATTAGGGAGTTCTGCAATAGATTATTTCAGTAAATAGCAAGAATCTGCATGTAGAATTGTGCAATCGGTTGCAAAATCCATGTCAACTCATCTGCTTGCCACTGCGCTGACTGATAATGACATAGATGATAATGGGCGCTCCTACAATGGGTGTCACGGCATTCAGCGGGATGATGCCATTCTCACCAGGCAGCACGCAGATAAGGTTGCACAGCAGTGCCACTACCCCACCCGTCAGTATGGTGACAGGCAGCAAAGAGCGGTGGTTCTCCGTCCCTAAGATCAGACGCGCCATGTGTGGCACTGCCAAGCCGATGAAGGCAATAGGTCCGCAGAAAGCCGTCGTAATGGCAGAAAGCAAGCCAGTGATTATCAGCAGCCACGTGCGTACCCGCTGTATGTGAATGCCCAAGTTCTCTGCATAGCGCTCACCAAGCAGCAAGGCATTGAGGGGCTTAATCAGCAGTACAGAACCCAGCAGGCCTAAGAGCGTCACCGCTGCAAAGCCAGGCATCTGCTTCATGGACACACCTCCGAAGTTGCCCAATCCCCACACCATATAGCTCTGCACGCCTTGCTCTGTAGCGAAGAAGTTGAGCAGCGAGATGGCAGAAGAAGCGATGTAACCTATCATGATACCGATGATAAGCAACATGACATTGCTACGCACCATCGTAGAGAAAAGCAGGATAAGTCCCATCACGGCCATAGCGCCGATGAAAGCTGCCACCAGCACCGCCATAAAGCCAGAAAGTGTGAGAGTACCAGCTGTGACACTGCCGCCAAAGGCCAGCATCACAAAGGCTACGCCCAGACTGGCACCAGAGTTGATGCCAAGGATAGAAGGGCCTGCGAGTGGGTTCTTGAACGCCGTTTGCAGCATCAATCCGCTGACGGCCAATGCCCCTCCGCACAGCAATGCCGTGATGGCTTGTGGCAATCGGCTTTGCAAGATGATGAAGCCCCAACTGGCTTTCTGCGGCTCTCCTCCCAAGAGGATACGCCAAATCTCATCCGCTGGAATCTGTACAGATCCAACGAACAAGTTGAGTGCGAACAGCACCACTATCAGCGCTGTCAACCCTATACCATATTTTAGTCCTATGCTCACGAACTTTTTTTTATTGAGATATTGAGAGATTGAGAGATTGAGAGATTGAGAGATTACCATGCGGATGGTTTGAAGCTGCGCATTTAATCGTCAATTTCTCAATCTCTCAATTTCTCAATAAATTCTTGAATAATACCTCAGCCCTCCCAATCCTTCTATCTCAGGATGGAAGATCTGAATCATATCTCCCAGCAGATAGTCAGGACGGTAAGGAGCCTCTTCATAATAGGCCACTTGCGTGGTATTGCAGCCATAGACATTGCCGTCTTTATAAGCCTTGAGGTGGGTGTAGCCTTCATAATCTGAAGCCAGATAGTGCAGCGTCACTTCTGTCTCCACACTGGCTTTGAACATCCAGATATCGGCATCAGCACAGCGATCCATCACCATCTCCACTGAAAGCGGAATGCTGCCGCTGTCGTCGGTATTGGCAAAGGGATAGTCGGCTCCTGCATCTACCAGCAAGCGACCTTGTGTGCTACGCCCTCCAGGCACATACCACGTAGAACCCATCTTTAAGTCCACAGCCACCTTAGGATGCGTAGCCGCCTGGGCAGCCAGCGTCTTCATGCGCTCATAGTTGCCACTTACCTCCTCAAAGAGTTGCTCTGCCTCATCAGAAGCCCCAAAGAGCAGTCCGTAGAACTTCATCCACTCCGCCCTGCCGAGGGCCGATGTCTCCATATAGTCGGCACACTCCACGATGGGGATTTCCAATTCCTCCACCCTGCCATAGCCGCCACTGTTGTTGAAAGGCGACAGCATGATGGCATCTGGATGCAAGTCGATGATCTTCTCAATGTCTGGATTCATGGCATCGCCACAATCCATCACAGTGCCCTTTGCCACGCCCTCCTGAATGAAAGGCAGCTGGATATACTTCAAGTCGCACACCCCACCGATGCTGCTACCCTTCCCCAGCACATCCACCAGACTGCTATGCACAGAGGTGAAAACCACCGCTTTCTGCAATGGCGTGCGGATGATGGTACCTTTAGGCAGATGTGGCGGCAGGTCTTTCTCCTTGTCCACCAGCACATAGGTATGCAGTGTCTTCAGCGTATCCCACGGATTCTGCAGCTTCACCAACGTATAGTCGTCATACTCCACGATGCTGATGCGTTCAGCGTATGAGAAAGCAAGGGTATCGCCCCCTTCGGACGATGCCACTTGCTTATGCCCACAGCCTGCCAAGCATAATGCCAGCAGACAGACTAATAACCTTATAGAATTATCAATCCTCAATTGTCAAATCTCAATTTTAATCAACGACCAGCATGTGAGCAGGACCAACGCCTACATCATACTTCTTCACAAGCGTGCCATCCATCTTATACTCATTCACATAACCTTCGGTGCTGTATGAAGCATAACCATTTACGAGGCTATAAGAAGAAATGAAAATACGATCCTCATCTACAGCAATGCCTGCAGCAGCACTGATACCAGAGATGTCAACAAATGAATCGCTGATGACACTCATGTCACTGGCCTTATAAGACACACAGGTGGTTCCTTCCTGATAATATGGATAATAAACCACATAGAGCACACCGTCTTCCTCTGCGAAGAAGGTAGCCTGCACACCCGTATCTACAGCATTATCATTCTCATCAATGGTATATATGGTAGAAGGTACATCGTAATAGTTGCCCATGCAGAGTACAAAAATCTTGTCACCAGACTCCAGAATGGCTGTTGGATTCAGTCCTACCTCAATCTTCTTCTCCTCAGTGAATGATTTCAGATTGATCTTAGACACAGTCTTACCATTCTCATAATTGTTACCATAGTTCAAACCATCGGAGTTCACTACATACAGATAACCATCTTCGATCACCATTTCCTCTGGATTAGGACCTACCTGCACGGTCTTATCTATTTTGTTGGTTTTAGGATCAATGCGAGCTACATAACCAGTGTACATAGACACATAGATGTAGTTGTCATCAGCCACGATGTCACGAGGCTCATAAGCAGTCTGATCTGGCAAAATAGTAGTCACTGACTTAAAGTTGTACTTATTCACTACCTCAATGGTATTTGAGCCATCTACAGCGATGTAAAGATTGTCGCCAAAGATGATACCATCTTGCACTGTTGCGCCAAGACTGCGGCCATTAGCGGTAGAAAAAGCATCGTTGACAACTGTCTGTGACTTCTCATACTTAACGGCAGACAATGAACCATCGATGCTACTATACATGCTACCTCCGTTGAATACCAGCAACATATTCTCAGCATCTACCTCCACTTCGCAAGTGGCTGAAGCTCTACCTGCACCCAGAGAAGCAGTAATATCAGCCTCACCAGGAGCCACAGCAGTCACCTTACCAGTGTTGTCCACCGTAGCTACATTTGGATTTGAAGACGTCCAAGTGAGGTCTGTAGGATTACCCACTGCAGTAGCCACAGTAGCCGTCAGTTGCAAAGTCTCACCCATCAGCATATCTGCGTCGTTAGTACTCAGAATCACTGATTCAGGAATTTCGGGTTCATCATTCTCGCTACAAGCGATGAAAGCCAGTGGCAACACCATTGCCATGACCATCAGTTTCAAAAAATTTCTCAGTTCCATAGTTATTTTAAATTATGAATTATAAATAATAATTGTCAATTCTCAATCGTCAATTGTCAATTGTTTTAAATCTCCACGCTCAACGTCAGCTTAAAGCTTCTTCCTGGCATAGGATAGCTCTTCACGATGCTATATTGCTTATTGCCAAGGTTCACCACCTCCCCACGCAGGGAGAGCAAAGCTCCCTTCCAGTGGAAGTTGCGATAGAGCGACACACCATATTCTATATACCCATCCAGCATGTTTTGCTTTGTGTTCACCTCTGTGGTGTAACGGTTGCTTACGCCTGTAGCATGGACGGAAGCATTGAGCCACGGATTTTCCCAAGCCAGCGAGGCTGCACCTGAGTGCCGAGGGGTATAAGGTATCTGGTTCTCATAGCTGAGTGACTCCTTCATAGTCTTATCCACCGCATACTGGTAGGTATAAGAGCCATTAAGCAACAGATGATGTTCCTCTGCCAAGCGAAAGTCGGCATCCAGATTCACATCCGTTCCCCAGATATGCACCTTACCCATGTTGAGCATCGTCCAATAGAACATATTGTAGGGCTTAGCCACAATCTTGTCCTTCACGTAGTTGAAGTAGCCATCTGCAGACACCTGTACACTGCTCAGCAATCCATCGCCTTGCCACAGATAGGTAGCTCCCACATTGTACTGACGGGCGATTTCAGGGTTAAGATCCCTGCTGCCTAAACGGTCGAAATAGTTCTCTGTGAAGGTAGCTACGCGGAACACATCCTTGTAGGAGGCACGCAGATAAAGCTCCTCATCTGCCAAAGCCTTCCACGAGAGTGAAAGCGAGGGCGAGAAGCGATGTGCATCCTTCGATGGATTGCCTACCTTCGTCTTGTTCCAATAGTCGGAGCGTAGAAGCACAGCTGTTACAGCGAGTCTGTCCACATGCCAGCGCCCAGAGAGGGTCTGAAGCACCGTGTGACGCAGAGGTTTCGACTTCAGATTCGCATTGGCATTCAAGGTATTGTAAGCATAGTCGCCTGCATAGCTGAAGGCCAGATGCTCCGTAGGCTCATACATCAAGACAGCAGAGCCGTAGTACTCACGCTGGTAGTATTTGTTGTTCAGCTCCCCTCCAGGATACTGTCCACCCTCATCATGATAGTGCGAGTAGGCCCAGTTGAACTTCCCATTCAGCAGCAGCGAGAAGCCGCTTTCCCATTGCGTCTTATAGTTGGCTTGCGTGAAAAAGTTGCGATCCATCTCCTTCTCATGTCCAAAGGGGTTATAGAGTATCACAGGACCTGGCAGCTCACGCCATGACTGGTAGTAATACACCTTGCCATTCAAGGTGGAGTTTGCCGAAGGGCGCACATAGACATTACCCTCCGTGCGCCACGTCTCTATCTGATTGTTCGTGCGTTTCTCATCCGTGATGTTCTCGCCATTCACCAGTTTGAAAGGGTACTGATTGTCCGCACGCAGGTAGTCGCCACTCACAGAGGCCGATACCTTCTCACTGAGTTTCTGATCGTAGCGCATGAAAGGATTCAGCATGCCGAAAGAACCCGTCTTCACCTCAGCCTTCAGATGGTAGTTCTTATCCACCAAGTCGGGCAGCAAGGTCTGCAGACGCAGCGTAGCAGCTGATGCTACTGTTCGGGCGGGAAGGAAAATATCTTCATTGTCGCCAATGGCCAGAGAGAGCGAGCGGATATTGTCGAGCGTGAAGCGTGAGAGATCTACCTGTCCGCTCTGAAGGTCGCTTACTGCCACCCCATCGTAGGCCACAGCCGTATGCTGAGAGCCCAGGCTTCGCACAGAGACGGTCTTCACACCACCTGCTCCGCCATAGTCCTTCACGTTCACGCCAGAGAAGCGTCGCAGCGCATCGCTAAGGTCGGTGATGCCTTGTTGCAACAACTGCTGATTGTTCACCTGCTGGAAAGGTGCCGTACTGGTCAAGTTACGGCGCTGTTCTCCACGAACGGTGACCTCTCGCAGCGTACGTCCCTTAGTCACAAGCGTGTCGTTCTGTGATACCCCTTTGAAGGGCATCATTCCAGCAAGCAGCAAGGCCAGCAACCATTTATAAGACGTTCTCAGCATCTCGATGTTATGTGGTAAATTAGTGACCGCGCACCATCCTCGCAGTGCCTCGGCATAACAATAGGTTTTGCAGGTCTTCTGACTTACGCCAACCCCATCCGTCTTCCCATCTGTCTCCAGACAGTGACTATTTGCAGATTTCTCGACAGGGTTTACTGCGGCGTTCACAGCAGCGGGACTGTTCGGGACTTACACCCGATTCCCTTTTCATCCCCCTTCTCAGTAGCTTCGTGAGCAGAGGGACACAAAACCGATGCAAATATACACCTTTATTTATTACGCTGCAAAAAAGGACACAAAAAAAAGCGTTGCCCTTTCTCACGAGAGAGCAACGCCAAATCTCATCTTATTACAATGCAAAAACTATATTTTACTTTACATATTCTGCGAAATCCGTCAGGTGCATGTCGCCCTTACGCTCCAGCGTATCGTGCATAGCGAAAGCAGCAGGCAGATAGTGACGGGTCTGACCCATCTTCGCCATCTTGAGGTAGTCCCACAACAGCTGCTTGTAGTCTGGGTGAGCACACTTCTCGATGATTTCCTGAGCGCGCTCGTATGGGCTCTTACCACGAAGGTCGGCCACACCCTGCTCAGTAGCAATGATGTTCACGTCATGCTCGGTGTGATCCAGATGGCTCACGAAAGGCACGATAGAGCTGATCTTACCACCCTTAGCCACACTTGGACAGGTGAAAATGCTGATGTAAGCGTTGCGCTCGAAGTCGCCGCTGCCGCCGATACCGTTCATCATCTTGATGCCGCTGATGTGGGTAGAGTTGGCATTGCCGTAGAGGTCAACCTCTAAGGCAGTATTGATAGCAATCACACCCAGTCGGCGGATAATCTCAGGAGAGTTAGAAATCTCGCTCTGACGCAGCGTCAGGTGGTTCTTGAAGTAGTCCATGTTGTCATAGATCTGCATCAGGCACTCATTACTTACGGTCAGTGAGCAAGCAGAAGCATCTATCACACGACCTTCCAGCATCATGCCCACCACGCTGTCTTGCAGCACCTCGGTATAGATGTTGAAGTTAGGCACATGCTTGTCCTGGCCCAGAGCACCGAGGATAGCGTTAGCAGTAGAGCCCACACCGCTCTGCAAAGGCAGGAAGCTCTTGGGGATGATGCCCCGGTGCATATCCTCTACCAGGAACTCAGCCACATTGTAGCCAATCTTGTCGGTGATAGGGTCGTTGTCCTTGAAGGCACGTGCCTCGTCAGGCAGGTTGCACTCCACCACGCCCACTACCTTACTGGCAGGAATCTCCACGTAAGGCACACCGATGCGGTCGCTTACCTTCGTGATAGGGATGGCCAGACGGGAAGGAGGATCCAGCGGCTCATACACGTCGTGCAGGTACTTGGCATTAGGATTGTGGAAAGCATTCAGCTCCAGGATAACCCCCTTCTTGGCCAGACGGGCAGCCGTTGGAGAGATACCACCAGCAGCAGTCAGATAAGCCTTGCAAG
>CALAEY010000095.1 GCA_937891085.1 uncultured Prevotellaceae bacterium
CAACCTGCTGCTTGCCATCTGGTGTATAGATAGCCTCAGCAGCCCGCTGCGACACATAACTGGTGCCATTGAACTTAGTGGACTGGCGGCGATTCCAAAGCGGGTTCAGAGGTATGCGCTCCCCTGTGAGGGTGGCTGCTGTAAGGTCTTTAGGTACGATGGTATAGCCGCAGCGCACACCCGTGAAGCCCGCTGTCTTGGAATAGCTATGAAACTCAATTGCGCACTTGCGAGCTCCCCTGATCTCATAGATGCTTCTGGGAATATCTGCATCACGAATATAGGCTTGGTAGGCCGCATCAAAGAAGATAAGCGTATCGTTCTTCAAAGCATAGTTCACCCACTTTCGAAGTTCGACCTTAGTGATGACAGTTCCCGTAGGATTATTCGGATAGCAGAGGTAAATGACATCTACACGCTTGTCGGGCAAAGCCGGAATAAAGCCATTCTCACGAGTACAAGGCATGTAAACCACATTCGACCAGTGTCCGTTCTCTTGAACACCTGCACGACCTATCATTACATTGGAATCTATATAGACGGGGTAGATAGGGTCCGTAACCCCAATGGAATTGTCCCAGCGGATAAGTTCCTGAATATTGCCTGTATCACTCTTTGCTCCATCATTAATGAAGATCTCGTCTATATCGAGATGGATGCCACGAGGCAGGAAGTCATTCTTCAAGATGGCTTCACGCAGGAAATCGTAGCCCTGCTCTGGTCCGTAACCTCGGAACCCAGCAGATGTCCCCATCTCATCGACAGCCCGATGCATGGCCTCAATGACTGCGGGGCAGAGGGGCTGAGTGACATCGCCAATACCCAATGAAATAACATCAGCCTTGGGATGCATCACCTTGAAAGCATTCACCTTCTTTGCTATGTCTGCAAACAAGTAGTTGTTCGGCAATTTAAGAAAATGATCATTTACTAAAGCCATAGTTTTATGTTGTTTGAAGTTCTGTTTCTCCATCAAATACAAAGGCTGCAGGACCAGTCATATAGACATGGTTGTCTGATTCGCGCCATTC
Organism: uncultured Prevotellaceae bacterium; assembly: GCA_937891085.1. Lineage (GTDB taxonomy): Bacteria > Bacteroidota > Bacteroidia > Bacteroidales > Bacteroidaceae > Bacteroides. The sequence continues at coordinate 1,032 of CALAEY010000095.1, forward strand.
AATATCGAGCATACCGCCATCCATGAGTATTCTTGACTTGCGTCCCGCCCTACCTGTGAGACTGGCAGCCACAGCCGTGGCACAGGCTCCTGTGCCACAGGCCATCGTAATGCCACTGCCCCGCTCCCAGACACGGACACGGATGGTACCATCTTCCCGCATCTGTGCAAACTCAATGTTGCACCGTTGTGGAAATGCAGGATGACGTTCCAAGATCTTTCCCACCTCTCCTACTTGATTGATATCATCGGTAAAAATGACATAGTGAGGATTACCCATTGATACGAATACGCCAGAATCAAGGCCGTGATTAGGCAGGAAAAGGGCTTTATCTTCAGTCTGGGGCTCCAGCATATCAACCGTAACGCTCATCACCTTTCCGCAGTCTACTTTCAGTAGTAGCGTTTTAATTCCAGAGAGTGTCAGCAGACGTATAGTATTCTTTGTGGTCAGTCCACGCTCGTAAAGATATTTCCCAATGCAACGAGAGGCATTGCCACACATCATGGCCTCACTGCCATCGGCATTGAATATACGCATGGAAAAGTCTGCTTCTGGAACTGGCGACTTCCCAATGAGCACCAGCCCATCAGAGCCAATGCCCTTATGGCGATCGCTCCACTGCACAGCGACTTGCACTGGATCAGGAATGGGATATTGCATAGCATCTACATAAATATAATCGTTGCCTGCCCCATGCATTTTTGAAAATCTCACCTTCATCCTTTTTACTTAAAATAGTTATCAACCTTCCTTGCCGTCTGGATTCCACTGGCCATAGCCCGAACCACCAAAGAGGCGCCATTGGCTGCATCTCCGCATACAAAGACATGCTCTGGGTATGACGGATGTTCTGGTTTCAGGAATCCCATAGCCAGCAGTACCATTTCAGCCTTAATAATCTCAGGAGCGCCCTTTTCCACCATGAGAGGCCTGCCTCCAGCTGGATTGGGTTTCCAATCTATCTCCTGCACCTTCACTCCTGTCAGTTTCCCATTTGTGCCCAGGAATTCAAGAGTATTGATATTCCAGCGACGGACACAGCCTTCTTCGTGAGAAGAGGTTGTCTTTAAGGTCCTTGGGTAATTCGGCCATGGATTTTGCGGATCGTCAGGCCCTTCTACCGGGCGAGGCATGATTTCAATCTGAGTCACACTCTTACATCCCTGACGATGGGCAGTACCTATGCAATCACTACCCGTATCACCTCCGCCAATCACGAGCACGTCCTTTCCCTTTGCAGTGACGCGCTCATCTTTCGAGAACTCCGCACCTGCAAGGACTCTGTTCTGCTGAGCCAATAATTCGAGCGCAAAGTGAACACCCTTCAATTCGCGCCCCTGAATAGGCAAGTCTCTGGCTACAGGTGTACCAGTGGCTATCACCACGGCATCGTATTCTTTGAATAAGGAGCAAGAGGCATCCAGCGTAATGGATTCTCCAAAGCGGAATACGATACCTTCCTGCTCCAGCAACCTCATCCTTCTGTCTATGATCGCCTTGTTGAGTTTGAAGTTCGGTATACCATAACGAAGCAAGCCACCTGCCGACTCATTTTTCTCGAAAACAGTAACCTGATAACCTTTTAGATTCAACTCATTGGCTGCAGCCACTCCGGCTGGTCCTGATCCGATGACAGCCACACGCCTTCCATTTCTCACGGGATGATGCACAGCGATATAGCCTTCCCTAAAGGCTGCTTCCGTAATGGCAGCCTCATCCTCGCGATTTGTGGTAGGTTCATGCTGCACCAGATTCAGCACACAAGCTTTCTCACAAAGGGCAGGACAGATACGCCCCGTGAACTCTGGGAATGGATTAGTGGCACTGAGCAGTTGATAGGCATGCTCCCATTCCCCCTTATATAAGGCATCGTTCCACTCTGGAGGCTTATTTCCCAACGGGCAAGCCCAATGGCAGAAAGGCACCCCACAATCCATGCAACGCGAGGCTTGCAGCTTTCGTTCTCTAGTATTCAATGTCTGCTCCACTTCTCCAAAATCGAGGATTCTGTCATGAAGCGGACGATAGCCAGCTTCCTGGCGACGTATTTCTAAAAAAGCTTTCGGATTTCCCATAATCAATAGTCTCTTTGCATATCTTCGATTTTCTGTCTTAACTTATTCATCTGCTCTTCTTGCAGAACGCGCTTATACTCAATAGGCACCACTTGGATGAAGTCTTCCACATAGCGAGACCAATCATCAAGCATCGTGCGAGCCAACTTAGACCCTGTATATAGGTAGTGCTGTCGAATCAGCTCATGAAGTTCTTTTCGAGATACACCATCTTCCACGAGGTTTATCTCCACCATATCCATGTTGCAGAAGAAATCAAACGTATGGTTCTTATCCCAAACATAGGCCACGCCGCCCGACATACCTGCCGCAAAGTTGCGCCCCGTTTCACCGAGCACTACTACCCGACCTCCTGTCATATATTCGCAGCAATGATCCCCCGCTCCTTCAATCACAGCGATGGCTCCTGAGTTTCTGACACCAAAACGCTCTCCTACCTTCCCATTGATATACAGTTCACCAGAGGTAGCTCCGTAGAGTCCTGTATTTCCAGCAATGATATTATCTTCGGCAGCAAAGTTGGATCGAGTCTGCGGAAGAATGGCAATCCGACCGCCAGAGAGTCCCTTGGCAAAATAATCATTCGTCTCACCTTCAAGTTTAAAATTCACACCTTTCACCAAGAATGCTCCAAACGACTGTCCTGCTGAGCCCTTGAATCCTACACTGATGGTACCATCCGGCAACCCCGCCAATCCATATTTCTTAGCAATCAAGCCAGAAATCATGGCACCTACGGCACGGTCGGTATTCTTAATGGCATAATCAAGTGAAACTTCTTCCTGAGTGTCGATGGCCTTACCAGCAGAAGCTATCATCTGATCATCGAGAATAGTGCGCTGCATTCCAAGAGGGATGTTCGGCTGCATAGCATCACCTATGAAATGCAGTTCACCTTTCTCTTTATACAAAAGCCTCTTGAAATCGAGTGAGGAAGAGGGCTTTGTAACTATAAGTTCTGTATGCCCGACAATGTCATGAAGGTGTCTATACCCCATCTCAGCCAGATATTCACGTACCTCCTGTGCCAAAAACGTAAAATAGTTGACAAGATATTCATAATGTCCCTTGAAATGCTTACGCAACTCAGGATTCTGTGTGGCTACTCCCATAGGACATGTATTCAGGTTGCATTTCCGCATCATCACGCACCCCAATACAATGAGTGCTGCCGTACCAAAGCCGAACTCCTCAGCCCCAAGAAGGGCCATCAGGACCACGTCACGACCCGTTTTTATCTGTCCATCAACCTGTAAACGGACATTACTCCTTAATCCATTCCTAACAAGTGTCTGCTGCGTTTCACTCAAACCGATTTCAGGTGAAATACCAGCAAAACGCATACTGGACGCAGGAGAAGCCCCCGTGCCACCTTCAGCACCAGAGATTATAATGAGGTCTGCCTTAGCCTTAGCCACTCCAGCGGCAATGGTCCCCACTCCACTTTCGGCCACCAGTTTCACAGAAACAGCTGCACGGGGATTGACATTCTTCAAGTCGAATATCAATTGCGCCAGATCCTCTATACTATAGATATCATGATGCGGTGGGGGCGATATAAGCGAAATGCCAGGAATAGAATGGCGTGTCTTGGCAATCACCTCATTGACCTTAAACCCAGGCAACTGGCCACCCTCACCCGGCTTGGCACCTTGAGCCACTTTTATCTGTATCTCTTCAGCATTCACCAGATACTCGGTGGTGACACCGAAACGTCCCGAAGCTACCTGCTTCGTCTTACTATTCAAGCTAATGCCATCCTGTTGGGCACTGAAACGCTCAGCATCTTCACCGCCCTCACCAGTATTCGAACGGGCACCGAGTTTGTTCATTGCCAGACAGATGGCTTCATGTGCTTCTTTAGAGAGGGCTCCAAACGACATGGCACCTGTCACGAAATGCTTCACAATACTTTCTACAGGTTCCACCTCATCTATACTGATAGGCTGATGTCTGAAATCAAGAAAATCGCGAATGAAAATCGGATCCTTTTTCTCATCTACCAACCGAGTATATTCCTTGAATTTCTCATAATTACCTGTTCGAGTAGCCAATTGCAGCGTAGCGATGGTCTCAGGGTTCCAAGCATGCGCTATACCATCCTTTCGCCAATTGAACTGACCTTGGTTTGGTAAGAAGGCGTTTTCTGTCATAGAATAAGCAGCCTGATGTAGAGCAATGGCATCTTCTGCCATTTTCTCCAAACCTACGCCTCCTATGGTACTGACTTCGGTACCAAAATACGTTTTCAGCAGATTCTCACTCAATCCGATACTCTCGAATATTTTCGCGCCTCGATATGATCGAATGGTGGAAATACCCATCTTTGCCATGATCTTGAACAGCCCCTTTTTCACCGCCTTAATATAATTGGACTCTGCTGTGGCATAATCTTCCTGTATCTTATGATTTTTAACTAAGTCGTCAAGCACTGCAAATGTCAGATACGGACATAAGGCACTGGCACCATAACCCAACAACAAGGCAGCATGCATTGTTTCCCTGATTTCACCACTCTCCACAATCAATGCTGTCTGCACACGCTTTCCTGCCGTTATCAGATAGTGATGGACGGCGGAAACAGCCAACAGACTTGGAATCGCCACATGTTCGGCATCCACATCTCGATCAGAAAGAATGATGTAGTTATAGCCTTCATCCACCGATTTCTCTGCCTGTAGGCATAATGTATGGAGCGCCTCACGAAGTCCATCAGCTCCTTTTGCTCCTTCGAACAGCATAGGCAGCTTGATGGTATTAAAACCTTTATAACGAATGTTACAAAGAATATCCAACTGCGTATTATTCAATATCGGATGCGGCAGACGCACCATCTTGCAGTTGGTCTCATCAGGATTCAGTATTCCTGTACCAACACGCCCGATATATTCTGTCAGACTCATTACCAACTCCTCACGGATAGAATCAATAGCGGGATTTGTCACTTGTGCAAACTGCTGACGGAAATAATTGAAGAATGTCTGAGGCCTTTTACTTAGCACAGCCAAAGGTGTGTCATTACCCATAGAAGCCGTCGGCTCCTGCCCGCTCACGGCCATCGGGGCAATAGTCTTCTCGATATCTTCAGCACCATAGCCAAACATGATTTCCTTCTCCAACAGATGCTCCACGGCATTGTCTATATGTCTGCCAGACTTCAGTTTCTCCAGCTGAATACGGTTGGTACTCAGCCACTGTCTGTAAGGATGCTCTTGAGCTAATTGCTGCTTAACCTCACCATCATAATAGATCTTTCCTTCCTGCGTATCAATCAGCAAAATCTTACCTGGCTGAAGCCTCCCTTTCTCAGCAACCTCTGCAGGATCGAAGTCCATCACACCCACTTCGCTTGCCACCACCATCGTATTGTTCTTAGTGATAGTGTACCGAGCCGGTCGCAATCCATTTCTATCAAGCATACCACCCGCAAATCTACCATCAGAGAACAGCAAAGCAGCAGGTCCATCCCATGGCTCCATCAAAATGGAATGATATTCATAAAATGCTTTTAAGTCTTCCGAAATAGGGTTCTTGTCATTGAACGACTCTGGAACCAACACACTCATCGCGTGAGGCAGTGACAATCCTGACATCACAAAGAACTCCAAGACATTGTCCAGACTTGCCGAATCTGACATCTCAGGCTGCACAATCGGAGAGATTGCTCTTGCATCGCCCAATGCTTCACTTGAAAGCACGCTCTCTCTGGCCTGCATCCACCCACGATTTCCGCGGATGGTATTGATCTCTCCATTGTGCGCCAATAAACGGAAAGGCTGAGCCAATGACCATGTGGGGAATGTATTCGTACTGAATCGAGAATGCACCAACGCCAACCCACTGGTGAAATACGGATTGGTAAGATCTGGGAAATACTGGCGTACCTGTATAGACGAAAGCATGCCTTTGTACACAATGCTGGTATTACTCAGCGAACAGATATAAAAATCTTTATGAGATACCCTCCGCTCTATCTTCTTCCTAATTTTATATAATGTACGCGGAAAGGTATCCACCTTATCATCAGAGACTCCTGTCACAAAAACCTGCTTAATATCAGGTTCTGTGCTTGAGGCTGCCTTACCCAGACATGCAGCATTCGTAGGCACTGTTCTTAAGTGCATCAGCTGCAAGCCCTCACGCTCTATTTCCTCTATCATTACTCTGAGAATCTCCTGTTGCACCTTCTCTTCTTTGGGAAGAAATACCAGACCTGTGCCATATTTTCCTTTTTCAGGAACAGGGATACCTTGCAAGAGGATAAACTCATGCGGGATTTGCAACATGATTCCTGCACCATCGCCATCATCGCCAACTTCTGCTCCACGGTGTCGCATATTCTCCAGAACCCTAAGTGCATTGTCCACCAATTCGTGGCTCTTATTCCCATGAATATTCACTATCATACCAACCCCACAAGCATCATGCTCATATTCGCTCTGATAGAGTCCTACGTTCTTATTGTCAGTATTACATTTTGACATAATATTTTCGTTTAATCTTCCTTTTTGCATCTTTATTGGCGCAAAGTTAACGCAAATAGAAAGACAAACAAACAAATCTCTTACTTTTTTATTCTTATTATTTGATACAAGTTACACTTTGAAGCAAAACAAGCGTGTAATTATTACAGAATACACATAAAAAGTCAATATTATGTTTCAATTCGTTACCAATTACAAAATTCAAGAATCAAAATGAAAGTTTTATACCTATAGAATAATCTTTTTCATAACTTTGCAGTCGAATGCATTCAGGCTGCGTAATAGACTTATATTTATTATTAAAAAATTAAAAAAGGCAAAAAGTATGAAAAGGATTGAAGCAATCATTCGTAAGACAAAGTTTGAAGAAGTAAAAGAAGCTTTGCTACAATCAGACATCAACTGGTTTGAGTATCATAGCGTACATGGCATAGGCCAGAGCCGTGAAGAAAGAATATACCGAGGTGTCCAATATTCAACGGATGTCATAGAACGCGTAGCTTTGACTATTGTATGCCGAGATCAGTTTGTTGAACCAACTGTCAATGTCATTCTTAAGGTGGCTCATACGGGTGAGATCGGAGACGGACGCATTTTCGTAAGCGACATGATTGACACTTGGTCGATTCGCACTGGTGAGAACGGGGACACGGTATTAAGAGACAAGAAATGAGTAAGTTTTAAAGGTAGAAGGATTATGAATGAAATAGGATTATCACTTGATACGGTATGGATGCTTCTAGCAGCCATGTTGGTTTTCTGGATGCAACCAGGCTTTGCGCTCTGTGAAGCTGGTTTCACACGAGGAAAGAATACAGCTAATATTCTGATGAAGAACTTTGTAGATTTCATGTTTGGATCGTTATTGTTCTTCTTCATTGGCTTTGGCTTCATGTTTGGCAGTGGTGGCGCTGGGTTTATCGGTATGCCCAACTGGGGCGATTTAAGTTTTTATAATGGCGACCTACCTGTAGAAGGTTTCCTAATCTTCGAAACGGTGTTCTGTGCAACTTCTGCTACGATTGTAAGCGGTGCTATGGCCGAGCGCACTAAGTTCTCGATGTACCTTGTTTACAGTGCCTTCATCTCCCTGATTATTTATCCCGTAGAAGGCCACTGGACATGGGGAGGAGGCTGGCTTTGCAACGATGCCGCCGATAGTTTTATGATGACAACTTTTGGAGATGTGTTTCACGACTTTGCTGGTTCGGCCATCGTACACAGTGTTGGCGGCGTACTTGCATTGATAGGAGCTATGGCTCTGGGGCCTCGCATTAGCAAGTATGGGGCAGACGGCAAGAGTCGTGCTATACCAGGCCACAATCTTACATTAGCTGCATTAGGTGTGTTTATCTTATGGCTCGGTTGGTTTGGCTTCAATCCTGGTTCACAATTAGCTGCTTCGGGGGAAGTAAACCGAGTGGCGATCAGTCATGTGTTTTTGACCACAAACTTAGCCGCTGTAGCTGGTGGTACAGCCACCATGTTCCTCACTTGGATAAAGTACGGTAAGCCTTCACTTTCATTGACACTGAACGGAGTGTTGGCTGGACTCGTTGGCATTACAGCTGGATGTGACCTCGTTTCACCCATCGGCGCCATCATCATCGGACTGGTTTGTGGATTGGTGCTTGTCTTTGCCATTGAGTTCATTGACCATGTGCTGCATATCGACGACCCTGTAGGTACCTCCAGCGTGCATGGTGTTTGTGGTATCTTGGGTACACTGATGACGGGTTTATTGTCCACCTCAAACGGAGCCTTCTATGGTCACGGTTGGGGATTCTTCGGGGCAGAATGCTTTGGAATTCTATGCATCGATCTTTGGGCAGCAGCCTGTGGTTTTGCCTTGTTCTATGGAATCAAGAAAATGCACGGTTTACGTGTGGAAGCACGTGTAGAAGAGGAAGGACTCGATATCTACGAGCACGGAGAAAGTTGTTACAATTAATAACAAAAACTATGAGAAAGATTAATAAAGTGTTGCTCACGTTTGGACTGCTCTTAGGAGCAGTGACCATAGAGGCTCAGGAGCAAGAGGTTGAAACTACCATTGCTGCAGACATTGTAAACCAATATATCTGGCGTGGGCAGGATTTGGGGAATGTGTCATTTCAACCCACACTTGGAGTGAGCTACCAAGGGTTCTCTTTGTCGGCATGGGGATCGGTGGGACTTTCAGATTCGAGTGACACTAAGGAGTTTGACCTGACAGCATCTTACACCATCGGTGGCTTCAGCATCGGCATTACCGACTACTGGTTTAATGTAGGTCTGGATCCAAAGAATCGTTATTTCAAATACGATGCACACGGAACGAACCATATCTTCGAAGCAGCGATTGGATATGACTTCGAGGTGATAAGCCTACAATGGTTTACAAACTTTGCTGGTAATGATGGCGTGAACAAAAGTGGCAAACGAGCCTACAGCAGTTATGTGGAAGCGAATGTTCCCTTCCGATTAGGAAGTGTCGATTGGGTGGCTACTGGGGGTATAGTCCCTTTTGCAACCACCTCGTATGCCACCAGCGGGTTCTCTGTAACCAATCTATCGCTGAAAGCCACAAAAGAGCTCAAGCTGACTGATACATTCAGCATACCTATATTCGGACAGATTATAGCTAACCCATGTGCCCAAAAGGCTTACCTGGTTTTTGGGTTTACGATGCAATCATGATAATTAGCCAGGTACCTCTCTCCTGCATTTGCAGGGGAGAGGATTTATTTTGAAATAATAGGCTTACAAAATGGATACTAAGTACATATTTATTACAGGAGGTGTTACCTCGTCACTTGGCAAGGGCATTATTTCGGCATCGCTTGGAAAACTTCTCCAAGCGCGAGGCTATCGAATAACGATTCAGAAATTTGATCCTTACATCAACATCGACCCTGGAACACTAAATCCTTATGAACATGGCGAGTGCTACGTGACTGCCGATGGCATGGAAACAGATTTAGATTTAGGGCATTACGAGCGATTTACGGGCATTGAAACGACGCGTGACAACAGCGTCACTACAGGCCGCATTTATCAGAGTGTCATAGAACGCGAAAGACGGGGAGACTATCTAGGTAAAACGATTCAAGTAGTGCCTCATATCACGGACGAAATAAAGAGACGCATTCTGCTAAATGCCTCCAAGCAACCGTTCGACTTCGTAATTACGGAAATCGGCGGTACCATCGGTGATATTGAAAGCCAGCCGTTTCTGGAAGCTATCCGACAGCTTAGATGGGAATTGGGTTCCACTAGGGCACTTAACATACACCTAACCTATGTGCCCTACCTCGCTGCAGCAGGAGAACTGAAGACTAAACCCACACAAACCAGCGTAAAACAACTGCAGGGATTTGGCATACAGCCCGATGTCTTGGTGCTCCGTACAGAACATGAACTAAATGATGAACTAAGAAAAAAGGTGGCGCATTTCTGTAATGTGGACGTGGAAGCCGTCATCCAAAGTCAGGATCTACCAAGCATCTACGAGGTACCTCTCAACATGCTGAAACAAGGACTGGATGTGATATGTCTCAAGAAAATGAAAGTAGAAACAATCGCAGAGGCAGAATTAGGTTCTTGGTACGATTTCTTAGAACGGCGCAGACAAGCCAAGGATGTGGTGAACATAGCCCTCGTAGGCAAATACGACTTACAAGACGCTTATAAGAGTATCCTCGAAAGTCTTGCTCATGCCGGTACCTATCATAACAGAAAGGTAAAGACCCACTTTATCAACAGCGAGTTTCTTAATCGAGATAATGTAGCAGAGCAACTCCAAGACATGGCAGGTGTGGTGATCTGTCCGGGGTTTGGCCAACGTGGCATAGAAGGCAAAATCATAACCGCAGAATATACCCGCACGCATGACATCCCAACGTTTGGAATCTGTCTGGGTATGCAGATGATGGTCATAGAATTTGCACGTAATGTTTTAGGATATACTGATGCCAATAGCACAGAGATAGATCCTGAAACTACGCATAACGTCATAGATCTTATGGAAACGCAGAAAACAATCACCCAGATGGGTGGCACAATGCGACTTGGAACCTACGACTGTACGCTTATTACCAAGAGCCGCACATGGAAAGCTTATGGGGAAAAGCAACATATAAAGGAACGTCATCGCCATCGCTATGAGTTCAACAACCTTTATCTGGGAGAGTTTGAACAACATGGCATGCGATGTGCAGGGTTTAATCCATCTGCCAACCTCGTGGAAATTGTAGAGATACCAACTCTCCGCTGGTATATCGGCACCCAGTTCCACCCTGAATATTCCTCAACAGTGCTCCAACCGCACCCCTTGTTTATGGACTTTATCAAAGCTTGCCTATGGAAGAGTTAAAACATGAATGTGGTGTGGCTATGATCCGCCTTCTAAAGCCATTGACCTATTACGAACAGAAATATGGCACATGGGCGTATGGTTTCAATAAGCTCTATCTGATGATGGAGAAGCAGCATAACCGCGGACAGGAAGGAGCCGGATTTGCCACCGTGAATCTTCATACGAAACCTGGCGCAGAATACATGTTCCGCGAAAAGGCAGAGGGGAAAGAAGCCATCACAGAAATATTCTCGAGAGTGGAGCCGTCTATGGCAGGAGAATTGTTCATGGGGCACCTCCGCTATTCCACAACAGGCAAAAGCGGACTGAAATATGTGCATCCGTTTTTGCGACGTAATAATTGGCGGGCAAAAAATCTGTGCCTATGCGGCAACTTCAATATGACAAATATTGATGAAATCTTTTCGCTTCTGACACAGCAAGGGCAGTCACCGCGTATTTATGGAGATTCTTATATCACCCTTGAACTCATGGGGCATCGACTTGACCGAGAAGTAGAACGACTCTTTAATTTAGCTAAGGAGAAAGGACTTCAAGGCACTGATATTACCCAATACATCGACGATCATGTCTCTATTGCAAATGTATTGCGCACCACTATGCCTCATTTCGATGGAGGCTACGTGATGTGCGGTCTGACGGGCAGTGGTGAGCTGTTTGCCATACGTGATCCTTGGGGCATACGTCCAGCATTCTATTACAAGGATGATGAAGTCATGGTGCTTGCCAGTGAACGACCTGTCATTCAAACCACCTTCGACATAGAGACCGACAAGATTACAGAGCTAAGTCCTGGACAAGCCATCATCGTACACAGAAATGGAGAGATTTCTCTCGAGCAAATTCTTCCGCCACAGAAGCAAAGTGCCTGTTCCTTCGAGCGGATCTATTTCAGCAGAGGATCTGATTACGATATCTACCAAGAGCGGAAACGACTTGGTGAGCAACTCACCCAACCTATTCTGAAAGCCATCGACCGCGATGTGGAAAACACCGTATTCTCTTATATCCCTAATACAGCAGAGGTGGCATTCTACGGTATGGTCGATGGCATTCGGCAGCTATACTCCAAGGTAAGGACTGAGAAAGTAGTCTGGAAAGACATCAAACTACGTACTTTCATCGCAGAAGGAAACGAGCGAAACGATCTTGCTGCCCATGTCTATGATATCACTTATGGAAGTCTGCGTCCTTATAAAGACAACCTTGTGATAATAGACGACAGCATCGTGAGAGGAACCACTCTTAAGGAAAGCATATTCAAGATTCTTGATCGGCTGCATCCACATAAGATCGTAATGGTCTCCAGTTCGCCACAGATACGTTATCCCGATTATTATGGCATAGACATGTCAAGACTGGAAGAACTCTGTGCCTTCCGCGCAGCGATTTCATTGATAAAAGAACGTGGCATGGAGAAGTTGATTGCAGACACATACCGCGCCTGCAAAAATTCCCCACAGGAGAAGAACCACGTCTGTGCTATCTACAAGCCCTTCACGGTGGAAGAGATAAACCGCAAAATCATAGAAATGCTTCGTCCGAAAGGAATGAGCACGCCGATAGAATTAGTATTCCAGAGCATAGAAGGGCTGCGCCACGCATGCCCTTATCACCTTGGCGACTGGTACTTCAGCGGCGACTATCCGACACCTGGCGGCATTCGTATGGTAAACCAAGCGTATGCCCATTATGTAGAAAATGTTTTAAAGATGCAATTATAAAGATGAGAAGAGCAATTCTGATTTTAGACGACGGAAGCCAATTCGCTGGTTGGTCATTTGGGTATGATCAGAGCGTTTCTGGCGAGGTGGTTTTCAATACAGCCATGACTGGTTATCCAGAAAGCCTGACAGACCCCAGCTATGCGGGTCAGATACTAGTCATGACCTATCCGTTAATAGGGAATTATGGCGTACCTTCAACGAATACGGGTGCCGACGGCTTGCCTGTTTTCTTGGAGAGTACACGTATCCACATTTCAGCCCTTGTAGTAGCAGATTATGGTCCAGCCTATTCTCATTGGAATGCCCAAGAGTCTTTAGCTTCTTGGCTGAAACGCGAAAGAGTACCTGCCATCACGGGCATAGACACACGACGGCTCACCATCAAACTTCGAGAGCGCGGCGTGATGATGGGCAGGATACTCATTGAGAATGCCGAAGAAGCATTAAGCACTACACATTATGGAAACGTAAATTGGGTAGAAAGAGTGAGTTGTAAAGATATCATCACCTATCGGCCTTCTCATGTCAGACATCGCGTGGTGCTTGTAGATTGCGGTGTAAAAGCCAACATTATACGTTGCTTGCTGAAAAGAGACATGGAGGTCGTCAGAGTTCCTTGGGACTTTGATTTCAACCAGCTCGAGTTCGATGGTCTTTTCCTTGCCAATGGGCCTGGCGATCCTGACTTATGTGAAATAACAGTCGGACATATCAGGCAGTTCCTTCAGAGTGAGCACATAAGACCTTGCATGGGCATTTGTCTGGGGAACCAATTGCTTGCAAAGGCTGCTGGCGCGAAGACATACAAACTAAAATATGGCCATCGAAGCCATAATCAGCCCGTCAGACAAGTGGGAACCAACAAGTGTTTCATCACTTCGCAGAATCACGGCTATGCTGTAGATGCCACCACCCTGCCATCAGACTGGAAAGAATTATTTCAAAATATGAATGATGGCTCCAATGAAGGCATCTGCCACAAAATACATCCGTGGTTGTCAGCACAGTTTCATCCTGAAGCATGCTCTGGTCCCGTAGATACAGAGTTCCTTTTCGATACCTTTGTCAAACTATTAGATGATTGAGCCATGAGAGATAACAGCATAAAGAAAGTCCTGCTCCTAGGCAGTGGAGCATTGAAGATAGGACAGGCAGGCGAATTCGACTACAGCGGTTCGCAAGCTCTGAAAGCCATCAAGGAAGAAGGCATAGAAACGGTGCTTATAAATCCTAATATCGCTACTGTCCAGACCTCTGAGGGAGTCGCCGACAAAGTGTATTTTCACCCTGTGCAACCAGACTTCGTCAGACGCATCATAGAGAAAGAGCGTCCAGACAGCATCCTCCTTTCCTTTGGAGGACAAACGGCACTCAACTGTGGCGTGAAACTCTACCAAGATGGTGTATTGGATAAATATGGGGTAAAAGTTCTTGGAACGCCTGTTCAAGCTATCATTGATACAGAAGACAGAGAACTCTTTGTCCGCCGCCTTGATGAAATCGACGTGAAAACCATCAAGAGCCAAGCCTGCAATGACATTGAAAGTGTACGAGAGGCTGCTAATGCCTTAGGATACCCAGTGATTTTACGTGCAGCATACGCCCTAGGAGGTCTGGGGTCTGGTTTTTGTGACAACGAAGAAGAACTCTTAAAGCAAGCCGAGGAAGCATTTTCGTTTTCTCCGCAAGTACTGGTAGAAAAATCTTTGAAAGGGTGGAAGGAAATAGAATATGAAGTGGTGCGCGACTGCTATGACAATTGTATCACGGTCTGCAACATGGAAAACTTTGATCCTCTGGGCATCCACACAGGAGAGTCTATCGTGGTAGCTCCAAGTCAGACACTGACCAACGCAGAGTACCACAAGCTCCGTGCCCTAGCCATCAAAATCATCCGCCACATAGGCATTGTGGGTGAGTGTAATGTGCAATATGCCCTTGACCCTAACTCGGAAGACTACCGCGTGATTGAAGTCAATGCCCGCCTGAGCCGTTCATCTGCATTAGCCTCAAAAGCCACGGGCTACCCATTGGCTTTTGTGGCAGCTAAGTTGGGTTTAGGCTACGGACTCTTCGAACTGAAAAACTCTGTGACTAAAACGACCACAGCATTTTTCGAACCCGCACTCGACTATGTGGTATGCAAAATACCACGTTGGGATCTGACAAAGTTTCATGGAGTGAGCCATCAACTTGGTTCTTCGATGAAGAGTGTAGGTGAAGTCATGGCCATTGGCCGTACGTTTGAAGAAGCCCTGCAAAAAGGACTGCGTATGATAGGACAAGGGATGCACGGCTTCACGGAAAACAGGGAGATAAGCAAGGCCAACATAGCCGAAGCCCTACAGCATGCTACTGAGAACAGGATTTTCATTCTCGCCCGAGCCCTACAATTGGGCTATGCCATAGAGCAAATCCATCAGCTCTCCCAGATAGACCGCTGGTTTCTGTATAAACTAAAGCATATTGTGGACATTGACCTTAGGCTTCATGCGTTTGACCACATTGCCAAATTATCAAACGTCATGGAACCATCGGAATTTATGGAGTATCTGGAAGAACCTGAGTTTTTTGAGCTTCTTCGAGAAGCAAAGCGATATGGATTCTCCGATTTCCAGATAGCCCGTGCCTTAGGTTTGGAGGCTTACATGACTATGGAAGCCGCTGGACTGAAAGTTCGCCAATGGCGGAAAGAATTAGAGATACTTCCTAAAGTCAATCAGATAGATACGTTGGCTGCAGAATATCCTGCCGTTACCAACTATCTATATTTATCATATCTTTAAACGTACAACAAATAACTCATTTAATACTATGTGTGGAATCGTAGGTTATATAGGTCGAAAAGAGGCCTATCCCATTTTAATCAAAGGTCTGCAAAGGCTGGAATACCGAGGATATGACAGTGCGGGCTTGGCACTTATCAGCGAGCAAAGCCAGCTCAATGTCTATAAGGCGAAAGGCAAAGTGGCAGATTTGGAGGCTTATTGCTCAGAGAAAGACATCTCTGGCTATGTGGGCATAGCGCATACCCGCTGGGCTACTCACGGAGAACCTTCCAGTGTCAATGCTCACCCCCATTTCTCGGCATCAGGGCGATTGGCTCTCATCCACAACGGCATCATAGAGAACTACCAAACGCTGAAAGATAAGCTGTCTAAACGAGGCATTGCATTCAGAAGTGCCACCGATACAGAGGTATTGGTGCAACTGATTGAGTATATTATGATAAGCAACAACCTAGAACTGCTTGAAGCCGTACAGGTGGCACTCCATCAAGTGATAGGTGCCTATGCCATTGCCATTCTCGACCGTAATCATCCAGACACCATCATCTGTGCGCGTCAAAGTTCTCCGCTGGTGGTAGGACTGGGCAGCGATGGCAGTTTCTATCTGGCATCTGATGCCAGCCCCATTGCCGAATACACCGATCAGGTGGTTTATCTGAACGATGGTGACATCGCCGTGCTGCAAGAAGGAGAGACGCTGCACGTGGTCAACATAGACAACGTAACGCAACACCCCAAAGTGAAGCAGATAGACGTGACATTGGGGCAACTGGAAAAAGGCGGCTATCCGTACTTCATGCTCAAGGAGATCTTCGAACAACCCGGTTGCCTACGTGACTGTATGCGAGGGCGCATCAATGCAGACAGAGACAAGATTACGCTTTCTGCCGTCATCGATTTCCGTGAGAAGCTGGTTTCTGCCCGTCGCATCATCATCGTGGGATGCGGCACCAGTTGGCATGCCGGACTTATCGGGAAGCAGCTCTTCGAGAGTCTGTGCCGCATTCCTGTTGAAGTAGAGTATGCTTCCGAATTTCGCTACCGCGAGCCTGTCATCTTCCCTGACGACGTGGTTATCGCCATCTCACAGAGTGGTGAGACCGCTGATACACTGGCAGCTATCGAACTGGCACGCAAGTCGGGTGCCTTCGTTTTCGGCATCTGCAATGCCATAGGCGCCAGCATCCCTCGCCAGACCTCCACGGGTGTCTATATTCACGTAGGGCCGGAAATAGGTGTGGCCAGTACGAAGGCGTTTACTGGTCAGGTCACCGTACTTTCCATGCTGGCCCTGACACTGGCGAATGAACGCCACACCATCAGTGAGGAGATGTATAAGGAAATGGTGGTGGAACTCACTCAAATCCCCGATAAGATGGAGCAAGCCCTGAAAACCAATGAGCAGATAGAACGCTTGGCGCCTATCTTCACTTATGCCAAGAACTGCCTTTATCTGGGACGCGGATACAACTATCCAGTAGCCCTTGAAGGAGCACTGAAACTCAAGGAGATCTCGTACATTCATGCCGAAGGCTATCCTGCTGCGGAGATGAAGCATGGCCCTATCGCCCTCATAGACTCAGAGATGCCTGTCTTCGTCATCGCTACCCGTGATAAGCTCTATGAGAAGGTCATAAGCAACATTCAGGAAGTCAGGGCACGCGGAGGAAGGGTTACGGCCCTTGTCACTGAGGGCGATGAAAGAATCCGTCGCATTGCCGATCATGTGATAGAGCTGCCCGATACCTTAGAGTGCTTCCAACCTCTCATGGTCAGCATTCCGCTGCAGCTATTGGCCTATCACATCGCTGTTTGCAAGGGGAAGGACGTGGATCGTCCGCGTAACCTTGCCAAGAGTGTCACGGTGGAGTAGTTTTTCTTGTTTTTACCAACTTAAAATCGATAGCATCTATGTGTGGTATAGTTTCAATCCTCAACATAAAAGAGCAAACGCAAGAACTGCGTAGTAAAGCATTGCGCATGAGCCAGAAAATCCGCCATCGCGGACCAGATTGGAGTGGTATTTTCTGCGGTGGCAGTGCCATCTTGGCCCATGAGAGGCTTAGTATCGTCGATCCAGAATCTGGCGGACAGCCCTTGTATTCTCCAGACAGGAAGCAAGTGCTGGCAGTCAATGGCGAGATATATAATCATCAGGAAATACGCAGAAGGTATGCCGATAGCTACGAGTTCCAGACGAAGTCGGATTGTGAAGTCATACTGGCCCTTTATCGCGACAAAGGCATCGATTTCCTTGAAGACCTTAGCGGCATTTTTTCCTTCGTGCTCTACGATCAGGAACGCGATGAGTTTCTGATAGCACGTGATCCCATTGGGGTAATTCCGCTCTACATCGGCTATGATGAAAGCGGTAGGATCTATGTGGCTTCAGAGCTAAAGGCGCTCGAAGGGCAATGTGCGCATTACGAGCCATTCCTTCCCGGACACTATTATTGGAGCCGTGAAGGGCGTATGCGCCGCTATTATCAGCGCGACTGGTTCCAATATGACGCCGTGAAGGACAATGCTGCCAGTGTGGAGGTCATCCGCACCGGACTTAAGGCGGCCGTGAAACGCCAACTCATGTCTGACGTGCCTTATGGTGTATTGCTAAGCGGAGGGCTCGACAGCAGCGTTATCTCTGCCATTGCGGAGAAATATTCTGAAATGCGCATCGAGGACGATAGTCAAACCAAAGCCTATTGGCCACGCCTGCACTCCTTTGCAGTGGGCCTGAAAGGGGCTCCCGATCTGGCCAAGGCGAAACTTGTGGCCGACTATATCGGCACTGTGCACCACGAAATCAACTACACCATTCAGGAAGGGCTTGATGCTATCCGAGATGTCATCTATTTCATTGAGACATACGATGTTACCACCGTACGCGCCTCCACCCCTATGTATCTGCTGGCCCGTGTCATCAAGTCTATGGGCATCAAGATGGTGCTGTCTGGTGAGGGGGCTGATGAAATCTTCGGAGGCTACCTCTATTTCCACAAAGCCCCATCAGCGCAGGAGTTTCACGAAGAGACGGTGCGCAAGCTCTCCAAGCTGCATTTATACGACTGTCTGAGAGCTAATAAAAGCCTCTCTGCTTGGGGCGTAGAAGGGCGCGTGCCTTTTCTCGACAAGGAGTTTCTTGATGTAGCTATGCGTACCAACCCTGCTGCGAAGATGTGCCCAGGAAAAGAGATTGAGAAGCGCATCGTGCGTGAGGCTTTTGCCGACTTGCTGCCTGCAGAAGTGGCTTGGAGGCAGAAAGAGCAATTTTCCGATGGCGTGGGCTATTCGTGGATTGACACTCTGAAGCAGATGACCTCAGAAGCCGTGAGTGATGAACAGATGGCTCATGCGGCAGAGCGCTTCCCTATCAATCCCCCAAAGAACAAAGAGGAATACTACTATCGCAGCATCTTCGCGGAGCATTTCCCCAGCGATTCTGCTGCTCGCAGCGTCCCCAGCGAAGCCAGCGTGGCCTGTTCCACCGCTATCGCCTTGGAGTGGGATGAAGCGTTCAGAGGGATGAATGAGCCAAGTGGGCGTGCCATTAGCGGCGTTCACGAAAAGGCATACGCCGCTGAGTAAACTTTTATGCTCTCACTATGAACATTTATGCCCACAGTTGTGGGCATTTTTGCTCACAGCAGTGGACATCCGTGAGCATCACTGAATCGTAAACTTCATTTTACCTTGCACATCTATCAGAAATGGATTATCTTTGTATCGAGATAATCCATTTTTAGTAATGAAAAAGCTATTTACTCTTTGGGCTGTCTGCATACTCAGTATGCTGACTGCCGTGGCACAAGATGCCATCTTCGTTGAAAATCAAGAAATCGTATCGCCAGAGGTGAATGCTGACGGCACAGTGACTTTCCGCCTTGTGGCTCCCAAGGCCATCACGGCACAGGTATGGGGCGACTTCCTGCCTGAGGGCACTCTGGTGGATATGACTGAGGAGAACGGGGTGTGGACCTATACGTCTGAGCCACTGAACGCTGAGCTGTATGCCTACTTTTTCGTGGTGAACGGTCAAACTGTTCTCGACCCTCAGAATACCTATCTATATCGCAACATAGCCAACTATTACAACTACTTTATCGTGAGCCGTGAGAAGGGCGATGTAGGCGACCTCTACAGCGTGCATGAGGTTCCTCATGGCGATGTGGACGAGGTGTGGTATGACAGTCCTACATTGGGCATGCAGCGCCGTATGCTGGTCTATACACCAGCCGGTTACGACAAAGGCAGCAAGTATCCTGTACTCTACTTGTTCCATGGTGCTGGTGGCGATGAGGAAGCTTGGATAGAGTTCGGACGTGCCGCTCAGATAATGGATAACCTGATTGCAGAAGGCAAAGCGAAACCTATGATCGTGGTGATGCCAAACGGCAACCTGAACGCTCAGGCAGTGGCGGGCAAATGGAGCAAGGGCATGTATAAGCCCTCGTTCATGCAGCACACCAATCCTGTGCCTACAGCCTCGATGGAGCAGAGCTTCCCCGACATTCAGAAGTATGTGGAGAGTCACTATAAGGTGCTGAAGAACCGTCAGAATCGTGCTGTGGCTGGCCTCTCAATGGGTGGTGGTCATGCGTATGCCGTTAGCAAGGAGTATCCGGGCAACTTCGACTATATCGGTCTGTTCTCTCCTGCCATTCTCTATGGCATCAGCAGCAACTTCATGGAGACCAATCTGCAGAGCCTTCGTGCCGATCAGAAACTCTCTCGCCAGATAGATGCGCTGAAGGCTGCCAAGCCTAAGCTCTACTGGATAGGCATAGGCGATGCCGACTTCCTCTACAGTCAGAACAAGGACTATCGCACGTATCTGGATGAGAAGCAGTTTCCGTATGAGTATTACGAGAACGATGGCGGACACATCTGGGTGAATTGGCGTAAGTACCTGACTATCTTTGCACAGAAGATCTTCAAATAAGTTACAGCCCCCTCCCCCATGAAAGGAGGGGATTTTTTGTCTTTTTTGATGCAAGGTTTTCGTAAAACTGCGTTTATTGAGTAAAAACTAAATGCAAAGATGAAAAAGAAAGTCTATAAAGTGATGAATCTGCTGCTGGGCAGCGTGGTGACCATGCTTGGGTTTGAGTCATGCGGTGATGAAGGTCCTTTCGGGGGTGGTGCTGTAGTAGAATATGGAGTACCTCATGCTACCTATCGTGTAGTCGGCACTGTAACTGACAAGAACGGCACCCCCATTGAAGGTATCAAGGTGAAGATGATAGAAGACTACTCTCAATATGAAAGTGGAGAAGTCTTTGAGAGAGGCAAAGGTCAAACCGACTCTAAAGGTAGCTTCACTACAGACGAAGCTGTTCTCTCCTTCCTTAGCGATGAAGACAAAGTAGTGTTTGTAGATGAAGACGGTGAAGCCAATGGCGGCAAATTCGCTTCTGACACCCTCCTATTGAAAGACCTGCCTCAGAAACAATACGCGAAAGCGCCAAAGGGCGATCACTGGTCGAGCGGTTCCTTCGAACTGACAGCCGATGTGAAACTAAAGCCAGAAGAGAATGATTAATGTGCTGAGCCTCAGACGGAAGTTGGCCTTGGAGGTGGAGCATAAGATTCAGAACAACCTCATCAAGGAGCATCCCCTTCGTCAAGTAATGTGGGAGTGTACGCTCCGCTGCAACCTGCACTGTCGTCATTGCGGAAGCGATTGCCATACTGTGGCCTCGCAACCCGATATGCCTATCGAGGAATTCCTAAAAGTGCTCGACAGCGTGAAGCGTAGTGGCGCTGATACGCACCGAGTCATGATCACCATCACTGGCGGGGAGCCTCTGATGCGCCCCGACCTTGAAGAGTGCGGACGTGCCATCTATGAGCGGGAGTTTCCCTGGGGCATGGTGAGCAATGGTCTTTTCCTGACACCTCAGCGCTTTCAGCGTCTCCTGGCTGCAGGATTGCATACCATGACGCTAAGCTTAGATGGATTAGAAGAACTGCACAACTGGATGCGTGGCAATCCTAAGAGCTTCAGCCAAGTGGATCAGGCCCTGGATTTGCTGGTGAAAGAGCCCTGCATCATCTTCGATGTAGTGACCTGCGTGAACCGTCGCAACTATGCTACCCTGCCTCAGATACGCGACTATCTCATTCATAAAGGAGTGAAGGCCTGGCGACTCTTCAGTATCTTCCCCGTGGGACGGGCAGCACAAGACCCAGAGATGCAGCTCAAGCCCTATGAGTTCCGCGGGATGTTCGACTTTATCCGTCAGACACGTCGGGAAGGCATCATCAGGGCCAGCTATGGCTGCGAGGGGTTCTTAGGCAACCTTGAGGGGGAAGTGCGCGACCATCTATTCCTATGCCATGCGGGCATCACCACAGGCTCCGTCTTAGCAGATGGCAGCATCAGCGCCTGCCCCAGCATCCGTGCCGACTATCATCAGGGCAACATCTACGAAGACGACTTCATGGAGGTGTGGGAGAATCGCTATCAGGTCTACAGGAACCGAGAGTGGGCACGGAAAGATGAGTGTAAGGAATGCAAGTTCTTCCGTTATTGTCGAGGCAACGGCATGCACCTCAGAGACGGCAATGGAAAACTGCTCTTCTGCCACCTGAAAAGACTAAAGCAAGCCGAAGGAGCTATCGTCTAAAAATCAACAAAGAGTGCATACCCCAAGAGGGCAACCGTGGTAAGGAGCCAGACACCCAAAGGGAGCCATAGGTAATGAAGCGGAATGGAAAGAGACTGGTCTTTGCAAAGCCGTGTGTAAACCCAATAGGCAAAAGAGGCAGCTAAGAATCCCAGAAAGAAACCTGCCAAGATATCACCCGGATAATGTACTCCAAGATAGATGCGTGAGTAGCAATTCAATAAAGCCCAAAGCAGCATCAGTGTGTTAAGCAGTCGGATACGGAACAGGTAAATCAAGAAAATCGCCAAGCCGAATGTATTCGAAGCATGGGCCGAAGGGAAGCTGTAGCGCCCACCCCGATAGCCATTTACGATGTGTACCCACTCATTGATAGGATTAGCAAGGTTGGCTGGTCGTAAGCGCTGTACAATTGGGCGGATAAGGTGAGAGGCGGCCTGGTCGCAAATCAAGATGGTGAGCGCCACACACACCAGCGCCCAAAGCATCTGCTTACGCGACATGTTCCGATAGAGAAAGAGCACCAACGCCACATAGAACGGCAACCACACAGATACCTTGGTATAGCCCCACATAAAACCATCGAAAAAGGCTGAATGCAGACTATTGATATCAAGCATCAACTGCGTATCTACTAAGACTATCTGTTGTAAAATGTCTTCCATCTCTCTAAACTTCTAAACTCTAAACCCTAAACTCTAAACCCTAAACTATTTCTCCGCAATATCATCATAAAGTTTCTGAAGGTAAGCCTTGGCAGCCTGCGCATTCAGCCCAGGAGACAGCCCCTCATCCACTACAGCACGGCCCAACTTATTGTCGTATATCCATTGGTTCTCTTCCGTCACCATACCCATGGCATCTGGCACCGTGAAGAAGGCAAAATGCGGGGAGACAGGGTCGAATAGATCCTTGCTGAAACGAAAGTCGGAATGTGGCAGATCAAGCTGCGCCAACAATGTGGCAGCGATGTCTTGCTGACTGCCAATGGTTTCTACTTCCATAGGCTGACGTATGGCTCCACCAGTAATCAGCAATGGTATCTGGTAACGCTCCACTGTCAGGTTGTCTATGTCTTCAGGATAGGCTCCCAAATGATCGGGAACAATGACCAGCACAGTGTTTTTCCACTGCGGCAATCGGGCAAAACGGCGAACGAAATCGCCCACGCAACTATCCGTATAAGCGAAGGCATTGAGACGCGGATTCTCCAGTTTCTGATAAGGCACCTCGAAAGGCTCATGGCTGCTGGAGGTCTGCAATACGCGGAAATGCGGCGTAGCATCTTCTCGATAGGTCTTTGCCTCCTCTTGAAGATCACTGAGCAAACGAGAGAAAAGTACACCGTCATGCACACCCCACTTGCTCTGACGCTCACTGGAGGAGAAATCATCTTCAGACACGATGGTACCAAAGCCAGACGCACGCAGATAAGAACGCATGTTGGTGAAATTGGCATCACCACCATAGTAGTAACTGAGGTCGTAACCCACCAAACGCAGCACATTGGCTATGGATGGCAGGTGCTGTGTCTTGCGTGGATATTTCATCAAACTCATGGTAGGTGCCGCTGGATAGCCGCTTAAGATAGACACCAAACCACGATCTGTACGGAAGCTATTGGCATAGAAGTGCCTGAAGAAGATGGACTCATGCGACAAGCTGTCGAGATTCACCGCCACACTTGCCTCTCCGCCAAGCGTCTGCATCAGATGATTGGAGAAGCTCTCCAAAATCAAGAACATCACTTCTGGACGCTTGGTAGTGAAAAGATTATGCAGGGAGTCCTCACTCATCTGCAAGATAGACTGAAGCAGAGAGTCAGGCTGATTGTTCAGTTTTATCTGAGGATCAGTGAGTTCTTCCAGCAAAGCATCGGCCTCAGCATCACTCATAAAGCGGTATTGGTGGGCGAAATCGCCTTCCTTACCCAACGACTCCATCAGATTGAACGCAGGGTTTACTGCCGCGTGATTCAGAACCATCTCCTCACTGAAATACACATGGCCTGTATTCATGGTGGCTTCTGAGAATCCGCCACGGATAGGGATAAACAGCAGGGCGGTAAGTAGCAGCAATACACCAGTGGTAGGCAACTTCCTCGGCTTCTCCACAGATTGTAAGGCCGGATGCAGCACCCATGCCCTGAACATCAAGAAGATGAAGAAAGCCAAGAAAAGCATGGTGATGAGTGCAACCAACTTAAATCCCCACCCTACGCTGGCCAAGGCATCGGCAGACGAAGAGAGGAAGTAGAAGACGGGGGTGGCATCGAGGCGGAAACCCCAGAACTGATAGAGCCCCAAGTCCACCACGAAGATCACTGACACTATCAGAGCCATAATCATGAAGTAGGCACGGGCCGTTTTCCGAAGCCAAGCAGCCATCGTCCAAACAGAAACGATAAGGAGCAAGGCGGGCAATGCCGTGAGGTAACCTGCTAAGGATAAATCAAGCGGAAGTCCATGCCACATCACACTCAGCCAGTCGCCTATGGAGGCCTCAGCATAGAGGCGGTGATAATAGGCCATAAACACAGGTTTCTGCAGGGCAAAGACCAGCGTCCAAAGCAGGAAGGTCAGTATCAGTTTAAATAGGCGCTGTTTCATTCGATTTTCTCCAAATGTAAGTGGTGTGTGATGGTGCATGGCAGTTCCTCGGCATAGTGCGTCACCATGATC
The DNA here is from genome assembly GCA_937891085.1 of uncultured Prevotellaceae bacterium. Classification (GTDB taxonomy): domain Bacteria; phylum Bacteroidota; class Bacteroidia; order Bacteroidales; family Bacteroidaceae; genus Bacteroides. Next base: position 25,774 of record CALAEY010000095.1, read on the forward strand.
ATGGTCTTATCAGGCCGACGACAGAATGCCTCAATGATGCGCTTCACACGACGACGGTTATAGGTATCCAATCCATGTAGGGGTTCATCAAGGATGAGCAGCTCTGGATCCTTGACAAAGGCACGGGCCAGCAGCACCAAGCGCTGCTCTCCGCTGGAGAGTCGCAGGAATGGGCGCTCCATGAGATGCCCCACCCCGAAGATATCCATCCACCAGCGGCAGATGGCAAACTGTTCTGGTTTGGGTTTCACATAGAGTCCGATGGTATCATGCAAGCCACTGGCTACAATCTCTACCGAAGGCAGGTTTTTCAGATAGGCGCGATGCATCTCGGGACTCACATAACCGATGTGTTTCTTGATGTCCCAGATGCTTTCTCCTGTACCGCGTTTCCGTCCGAAAAGGGAAATGTCACAGGCATACGACTGTGGATTATCAGCGCATATCAAGCTGAGCAACGTACTCTTGCCCGATCCATTGGCACCGCTTAGCGCCCACTTCTCACCGCGCTTCACCGCCCAGTCGAGTGCCTTCAAGATGGTACGCTCCTCGTAGCGGATGCTTACCTTGTTGAGACGGACGATTTCGTCATCGATCATTGAACATTGAGCATTGCCCATTGAGGCTGCGCTATCACGAACAGGCAGGGCTTTTATCTTCTGCTGCAATTCCTTATAGACTATCTCTTCTTTCTCTCGATGCAGACGGTCGCGCTGCGCATAATGGCGCAGGTAGGCCTCACGCGTAATCTTTGGCATGGCCTTACCCCCTATCACGGGCAATACATGGGTAATGAACGCGGGTACTTGATCGAGCATGGAGAGTACCAAGATGATTTGCAGTCCTTCCATGTGCGAAAGTTCCGTGAGCAGTTCATCGAGCTGTGTGCGGGTAGCGGCATCGAGACCGATGAACGGATTGTCCATGATGACGATGCGTGGTTGTGTGAGCAGTATCTTGGTGAGCTGGAACTTGCGCATCTCACCGCTTGACAGGGTGATGATGGGCTTATCCAGCATGACATCTATGTGGAAGAGGTCGAACAACTGGCGCTGTAGGGGTGATTCCTCATAATCTCCAAGCAGTTGGCGCACCACGGGCACCTCATCATGGTCGGTAGTGTTCCAACGCATCTGGTAGTAATAGTTGGTGTCCGTACTGCCATAGGTATCACGGAAGGTGATGTACTTGATGTTCTTATACACCTCCGGAGCAGGAGAAGGACGGAAGTCGTACTTGATGCGTCCAGCTCCCAGCAGAGCGGCCTTACCTGTAAGCATATCCACCAACAGACTCTTGCCCGCTGCATTAGGTCCCATGATAGCCAGATGCTCACCGTCGAGCAAGTCCAGGCTATTGGGCACAGCAAGCCTTACCTCGGGGTTACGAGCCAGAGCCTCAGTCAGTTGTATGGTATGCTGATCCATTGTTGTTTTCGCTTAAATACATAATCAGAGCCGACATCGGCGGAACCATAGCAGCAGGACCATAGGTGATGCCCAGTCCTTGCTCATTGACCACCCCATCGCGGCACACTACCACATACCTGCCCCCAGGAACCTCTACGCGGGCAAAGTCCCTACGCGCATTGAGCACCACGATGATATCCTTCCACTCATCCCTGCTGTCTTGTAGCCTGTAGGCCACCACATTCTCCTGCTCCACAGGGAGGAAGCTCACACCCTGGCGCACCAGATCGGCACTGCCCATGTGGAACGCCTTGTGATGACGGCGGAGGGCAATCAGGTTCTTATAGTAGTTGTACACATCATAGTGGGTAGCCAGTCGGTGCCAGTCTATGGTGTTGATGCTGTCGGGACTATTAAAGCTGTTGTGTACACCTTTCTTATCACGCATCACTTCCTCACCAGCAAAGATAAACGGAATGCCCTGCGAAGTGAGCACAGCCGTCTGTGCCAGTTTGTCGAGCTTAGCGGTTTCATCGGCTCTGATGCCAGGAATGCTGGTACGGAGTCTATCCACCAAGCACATATCGTCGTGGCAAGACACGTAGCTAATCATCTGCGTAGGTTCTGCCGCCCAAGGAGAGGTGCTGTAGTTCACGGCCGTATAGTCCACACCCGGATGTTGGATGGCACCCACTAAACCGAACTTAATGCTTTCTTCTTCGCCAGCCTTACCTGCTAAGAACGCTCCGATGGAATCGTTGTTCCAAGGACCTCGGAGGCCATCGCGCAGCTCATCGCTGAAAGCTGCGATGCCTGGCAGACGACTGATATTGGCTTTCATTGCCAAGGAATCGGCGGGCAACTGCGGCGTTCCTGCTGCCCAACCCTCACCGTAGATAAGCACCTTCGGGTCTATCTGGGTAGCGGCCTCACGGATGGCATTCATGGTCTCTATGTCGTGTATGCCCATCAGGTCGAAGCGGAAACCGTCAATGTGGTACTCGCGCATCCAGTAGCGCACGCTCTCTATCATGAAACGGCGCATCATGGGGCGGTCGCTGGCTGTCTCATTCCCACAGCCAGAGGCATCAGCGAACTTTCCATCCTCGGTCATGCGATAGAAATAGCCGGGAACGGTGCGTTCGAAGTTGCTTCCTTCGGTATTAAAGGTATGGTTGAACACCACATCGAGCACCACGCGGATGCCCGCCTTATGCAGCGCCTGTACCATCTGCTTGAACTCTCGGATACGCACTTCGGGAGTATAGGGATTGGTGGCGTATGAGCCGTCTGGCACATTGTAGTTCAGAGGGTCGTAGCCCCAGTTGTACTGTCCGTCTTCCAACTTATGCTCATCTACGCTGGCATAGTCGTAGCTTGGCAGCAGATGCACATGGGTGACACCCATCTCCCTCAGGTGGTCTATGCCCGTTGGGATGCCCTCTGGCGAGCGCGTACCTTCCTCAGTGAGTGCCAAGTACTTACCCTTATGCTCTATGCCCGATGAAGCATGGGCAGAGAAGTCGCGATGATGCATTTCATAGATCACGGCCTCTGAGAGATCTGACAACTGCGGAGCACGGTCGCTGCTCCACCCTGCAGGGTCGGTATCACGCAGGTCGATGATGGCTCCACGCTGACCGTTCACACCCACGGCGTGCGCATTGATGCCCGGAGTCTCACCCAGCCAGTTCCCATTTTGCTTCACATTGAAGACATAGAAGAGTCCCTTCAGGTCTTTCGGCACCTTCACTTTCCAAGTGCCCTGCTCCGCCTTCGCCAGAGTGTAGGTTTCCTCTGCTCGTCCGCCCTCACCTTCTGTATAGAGCATCACCCGCACATCCTCGGCGGCGGGAGCCCAGAGGGTGAAAACCGTCTCAGCAGGGGTATAGCTCATCTCCACCAGCTCATCGGTGCGCACAGGGTACTCCTCAAACGAGGCATAGCTCTGCACCTTCTCCTGCTTGCAAGCTGAGAGTGCTGTCAATGTCAGTCCCATGATTATTAAACCAAAATATCTCATAATAATAAATCTCTCAATCTCTCAATTTCTCAATCTCTCAACCTCCCGACACTTTCTTCGGATTCTTCTGCACGAAGTCCTTCCAGTTCTTATAGCTTTTCTCCACCTTCGGACTACCCATCTGCAAGTAGTGGCAGTAGGCGGCTCCCAAGGCATCAGTGGCATCGAGAAACGTAGGCAGTTCCTCCTTACTGAAGTGCAAGAGTCGCTGCAGCATGCCTGCCACTTGCTCCTTAGAGGCCTCACCATTGCCAGTAATCGCCATCTTGATCTTCAACGGCGCATACTCCGTGATGGGAATATCGCGGCTCAAAGCAACGGCCATAGCTACTCCTTGCGCACGCCCCAGCTTCAGCATACTCTGCACGTTCTTTCCGAAGAACGGTGCCTCAATGGCCAGTTCATCAGGCAGATAGCTCTCTATGATGCTGAGCACGCGCTCCTGTATGTGGCGCAGCTTCAGGTAGTGATTGTCGAACTTCCGCAGGTCGATGATGCCCATAGCCACCAACTCAGGCTTGGTACCCACCACACGCAGCACGCCATAGCCCATGATGGTGGTGCCCGGATCTATGCCAAGGATTATTTTCTCTTTTACTGGTTGCAGCATACACTACGCAATTTGAGTGCGAAGATAATGCAAAACGGGCGTAATGCCAAATATTTACTTGTTTTTTCAGACAACACATCTGTATTAGCAGCCAACCTTAGAATAATTAACTAAGGAGTGCTAAAGGGGAGGCTCCCTGCAACTGTAGCCGGCATAGGAATGCAGGGAGTCTGTATATTTTAAAAGTTTGTGTCAATTCACCACATTCAATGATGGATTGCAAGCATAAAGGTAAATATACTCTACAGGACAGCCGGCATACAGTAAGATGCCAAGATTGGGATTGATTGCCATAATAGTAACTTCATTTTTAAAATTAGTAAATAAAAAAAATATTTCATTTGCAAAGTCTAACGTTGCAAATGAAATATTGAAGTTGTCTCTACGGCACGTGCAAAATATAGGCGTCACATTTGACGGCAGCAAAGGTATGCTTTATTTTCAGAACTCAACCACGTTTTCCCATTTATTTTTCAGAGAAATGAAAGATTTAACATTTGGGGTGAAAAACTTATGCTGAGTAGAACAATTGTCCTACCCTGTCTATGTGCCGGCCTATCGCTGTGTGCTTATGACGTTCATAGTCCAATAAATCTACGTGATACAGCAGTCCGATGTTCTCTATCTCTGTGCAAATGTCGAACAGCTGTCTGCGTGTGATGTCTGTACCCACAGCCGCCAAGTCTATATCAGACCCTTCATGGTAGTTTCCCTTAGCACGTGAGCCAAAAATCAGCACCTTACGGACATTCTCATGCCTCCCAAAAACAGCATGAAGCTCGCCTATCACCTTGTCACTGAGTCCGAAACGCATAGTTACCCCTCCTTTTCTGCTAAACTCCCAAGTATGGAGTCTAATTGTTTCAACAATGCCGAAAAGTCCGTCCAGATGAATTCTGTCACCATTGCCGCATCCTCTTCATCGTAGGTATGAGTCATAAGGTTGCGGGCATTCATCATGCGCCTCCATCCGTCATGGTCGGAGATAATGCCGTCCTCGAAAGCCATTTTGACAGTACCATTAGGACCCGTCATGAAATCATAGCCCTTATAGATCATCAAGTCTTGCAATACCTTCCAAGCCAACTCCAGCGTATATTCAAAACGCTGCACCAGCCCTTCCTTCTCCAATTCAGACAAATCAGCAAGGCTCGTTTCCCCTTCTGTCACTTCCAGCAAACGACCACAGGCGCGATGGTAGTTATCGTATCGCTGAATCCACCTTATGTCTCTGTTAGTTTCCATACTATCACTTTTTGTCGTGGCTAAGATAATACATTTTATTATATTAGACAAACGATGATGGGAAAAAGACTAAAAAAGGCAGGGAGCTGTGCCCCTGCCTTCATCTGTTTAATCATAAGGATTCGTTATTCACCTTTCTTGATGGTGTAGGTGCCATCCGTATTTTTAAACAACTCCAAGCCATCTTCATAGGTCACATTTGTCAAATCTTCAATGGCAATATCACTTCTGCTCCATTTGAAAGTTAAGCTGCCAGTGCCTTTGAATTTAATAGCTTGAGTGGTTGAATAAAATGCTAAATTATCGAAACTATTCTTGTCCACAAGATTGAAGGTTACATCTGCCCCATCCTGAGCGAAACAGCTACCTTCTGTAAGTTCTACTCCATTCAAGTCAACAGCATATGTATTTTCCGTTGCGAATCCTATAGATTTTCCTTTTCCTTCACCAGTTATCTTGGCATCACCTATTAGATAATGAGTTTTCTGAGAATCATTATAAATATCATTTTCTTCTGGTGTAATTGAAAGCGTATTCTATCCTGTCTTTGTAAGTGTGATAGTAGCAGCATAATACTTGCCATTCACAACATCAAGGAAACCATCAAGATTTTTCACAGAAACGTAGCGCATTTATTGCAAATGTGCCGTATAAGCATTATCTTTGCAACAGAGATTAACTTAATGGGCATTAAATTAACAAGCGTTTCGATATGAGATTCTATGACAGAGAAAAAGAATTGAGCATACTCCAGACAAATTGGGAGCAGACAACAGAAAGAGGAAGGATGACAGTACTGATTGGACGTAGACGTATTGGTAAGACCACATTATTAACAACAAGTTCTAAAAAGGATGGTCAACCAATGCTTTATCTCTATGTATCGAAAGATAACGAACGTGTACTGACAGGGAAATTCCAAGAGGCCGCCGAACAGGCACTTGGCATCCATATCTATGGACAGATGGAAACATTTGCCCAGTTCTTTGAACAACTACTACGCTACGGACAGCAAAACCACTTTACGTTGGTTTTTGACGAGTTCCAGAACTTTATGAAGGTCAACACAGCCATCCCCTGCCACATACAAGACCTATGGGACCGCTATCACAATGACTCGAAAGTCAACATGGTGGCCTGTGGAAGCATCTATAATATGATGCACAGAATATTCGACAATGAGGACGAGCCACTCTATGGCCGTCAAGATTGCCGAGTGAATATGCAGCCTTTCCACATCAGCATACTGAAACAAATACTACATGACCATCATCCCAAATATACGCCAGAAGACTTGCTTTGCCTTTATGCACTCACTGGTGGTGTGGCCAAGTATGTGGCTTGGCTTATGGATGCCAAAGCTACCACAAAGCCAAAGATGCTCAGATGGGTCACACAGGCAGGATCGCCATACCTCTCTGAAGGGACAGAACTCATCATGTCTGAATTTGGCAAAGACTATACCAACTATCTGAGCATCCTGCAACTGATTGCATCTGGCCTTACCACACAGAGTGAGATAGACAGTATCATAGGCAAAAACACAGGAGCATATCTCGATAATCTGGAAAAGGATTATAGCTATATCCAACGCAAGCAACCGCTGTTCAGCAAGCCTGGAGGAAGAAATGCCCGATGGCAGCTGGATGATTGCTTCCTACGCTTCTGGTTTCGCTTCATCATGCGAAACCAGGCACTTGTCGAAATGGAGCGAAATGATCTCCTGCTTGAAATCGTAGAACAAGGGTACGAGCAATACACTGGCCTCGTCCTAGAACAATACTTCCGCCAGAAATGGATGGAAGAAGAAAGGGTAACTCTGGTTGGCAACTATTGGGATCGCAAGGGGCAAAATGAAATAGACATGATAGCCCTGAACGACATCGACAAGACTGCCGTTGTGGCAGAGATTAAGCGACAGCCACGGAAATTCAGCCCTGCAGAACTTGCCAAAAAAGTAGCTGCTCTGAACAAAGAATTGTCGAAATACAAAGTTACCCAGATAGGGCTGTCGATGGAGGATATGTAAAGAAGGCAGGGACTTAATTCCCTGCCTTCTACGATAGTTCATGGCACTTGCCGCTTATTCACAATCAGACACCACGTACATCAAGGTGTGACTGTTATTTTTCCCATAGTCTCTTCACTGATGGTGTAGAGTTTTCCTGCCACGTATGTCTGTTTTGGCAAGGTCCACTCTATTGAGGTAGCTAGCAATCTAAGTTTCGGCGTAACCTCATCGGTTGGTGGGAAGAACGGAATAAACAGATCTGCCGTGGTGGAATACACATGTGTATCAGAGTCGTAGGTCACTATGGCACTCAAATCTGCATTTGTATGAGTCACACCAGTTTGTGAAGTGATATCAATATATGTTGGCCTGTAGTAACATATATTATTAACACTACTTAAATCTACGTAACTATTTCCCAAGTCGTACTCATCTTCTGTTGCCACCAAATCACGCCCACTCGGCACACGCATAAACGAGGAGATGGGGGCTAACTCTATGGCTGAAGTTATCACACCGTCTTTAGCCTCTAACGCAGCAGCACCAAGCACGGTGTAGCTGCCCAGCGTTCCTGCGCCGTAATTATAAACCTCACTACTCGAATTTAAAAGCATTCGAGGAAATTTCCAACCATCCTCTACCTCCTTATAAGGATAGTAAACGCCCACTGCTGCATCACCCTCGAAAGAGAACCGAGCCTCAGTACTTGCCAGCTCAGAGGCCTGCTTGAATGTGGCCGTCTTGCCATCGGCAGAGATTACATCTACCACAAACTTGGTACAAGATAATGTGCTTCCGCCATCTTGTGTCCAAGTGACAGAAAGAGCATCGGTAGCTTCCCACTTGCCTTTAAGCCCAGGAGTGGCACCAGTGCCATCGAGTTCCCACACAGAACGCGTGTCTGCCCCTGGCAGGGTCACGGTGATAGTAGGCAGCAATATGCCAATCTGAACAACGTGAGCCGCACCACAGCTTCAAAAGAGCTCAACGCCCTAAGCAAAGACCCCGCATCGGGCATCGGCACTCAAGGACAGGCTTCTCACAAAATCTGGATAAAGCGTAAGACGAACTTAGAGTAGTTCTAAGACATGAAAAAGTCCAAATAAATTTGGCGTTTCGCTCGCTTATCCGTAACTTTGCGACTTCAAATAAGGAAAATAACAAACTAACGATATGCTGACTGACAAAATCAATGAACTTCTGAAAGAAGTACAAGACCTGCATGCCGCCAATGCCGAGGAGCTGGAGGCACTGAGACTGAAGTATCTGAGCAAGAAAGGTATCATCAACGACCTGATGAACGACTTCCGCACCGTGGCAGCCGATCAGAAGCGTGAGGTGGGCATGAAGCTCAACGAACTGAAGAAGCAGACGCAAGACCGCATCAACGCCCTGAAGGAGCAGTTCGAGGCTCTGAGCGAAAGCAAGAACGATGCCGACCTTACCCGCACGGCCTATCCCGTGAAGCTGGGTACCCGCCACCCGCTGACGCTGGTGAAGAACGAGATTATCGACATCTTCGGACGCATGGGCTTCACCCTGGCCGACGGCCCTGAGGTAGAGGACGACCTGCACGTATATACCAAGATGAACTTCGCTGCCGACCATCCTGCGCGCGACATGCAAGATACGTTCTTCGTGGAGCAGAATGCCGAGGATGTGGTGAAGAACATCATCCTGCGCTCTCACACCAGCTCTGTGCAGGCCCGCGTGATGGAGAAGACGCAGCCGCCTATCCGCGTGATCTGCCCCGGACGCGTCTATCGCAACGAGGCCATCAGCGCCCGTGCACACTGCTTCTTCCATCAGGTAGAAGGTCTCTACATCGACAAGGGAGTGAGCTTCACCGACCTGAAGCAGGTGCTGCTGACCTTTGCCCGTGAGATGTTCGGCCCAGACACCAAGATCCGTCTGCGCCCCAGCTATTTCCCCTTCACGGAGCCAAGTGCCGAGATGGACATCAGCTGCAACATCTGCGGCGGTGTGGGCTGCTCTTTTTGCAAGCACACCGGTTGGGTGGAGATCTTAGGCTGCGGCATGGTAGATCCTAACGTGCTGGAGGCCTGCGGCATAGACAGCAAGGTGTATTCGGGCTATGCCTTCGGTATGGGTATCGAGCGCATTGCCAACCTGAAGTATCAGGTGAGCGACCTGCGTCTGTTCTCTGAGAACGACGTCCGCTTCCTCCGTGAATTCGAAGCAGCGTTTTAAGGATTATTGAGAGATTGAGAGATTGAGAGATTGAGATATTGAGAGATTGAGAGATTGAGAGATTGAGAAATTGAGAGATTAGGGCACACACATGGAGAAAGACGACAACATTATTTTAGTTTTGAGTAAGCAGTTTGCAGTTAGAATTATAAGATTGTATCAATTTTTGAAAGAAAACAACAATGAAATTGTCTTATCTAAGCAACTGCTCAGAAGCGGAACTAGCATTGGAGCAAATATTCGTGAAAGCATAAATGCCCAGAGCAAAATGGACTTTATAAGCAAAATGAATATTGCCCTAAAAGAGGCAAATGAAACCGAATACTGGCTTGAATTACTCTATGAAACCAATTATTTAAATAGGGCGCAATATGATTCCATCTACAGCGATTGTGGAAAAATAGTAGGAACTCTTACCAAAATAATAAGAAAAGCGAAAGGATTATAATATCTCCATTTCTCAATCTCTCAATATCTCAATAATATAATTATAGTATGAAATGAAGAAGTCTGACCGATACAAGGGCGTGCTGGAGTGGTTCAGGACCAACGTACCAGTGGCAGAGACGGAGTTGAAGTATGACAACCCGTACCAACTGCTTATGGCGGTGATTCTGAGCGCGCAGTGCACAGACAAGCGGGTGAACATGATCTCCCCTGCCCTGTTTGCCGCCTTCCCCACACCCGAGGTGATGGCTGCCTCATCGGTCGAGGAGGTCTTTGAGTATGTCAAGACGGTGTCTTACCCCAATAGCAAGGCCAAGCACTTGGTGGGCATGGCACAGATGCTGGTGAACGACTTCGGCGGAGAGGTGCCCGACAATCTGGACGATCTGGTGAAGCTGCCTGGCGTGGGACGCAAGACAGCCAATGTGGTGCAGGCGGTGATCTTCAACAAGCCCACCATGGCGGTAGATACCCATGTATTCCGCGTGAGCCATCGCATAGGGCTGGTGGACGATAAGTGCACCACCCCCTTCAGTGTGGAGAAGGAACTCACCAAGCACATCCCTGCGGCCGACATACCCACGGCACACCATTGGCTCATCTTGCATGGGCGCTACACCTGCATGGCCCGCAAGCCCAGATGTGCCAAGTGTGGTTTGCAAATCTACTGCAAATACTTCACTCAGCATCCCTTAACACCAGAAAACTGACGTAAGCGCATGGAAAATTGGATTTTTTTTCTAACTTTGCTTCGTTTATAGATATAACAATGTGTAACAACTAATATAAATTTACAAAAACTATGACTATCGATCAATTTAATTTTGCCGGAAAGAAGGCAATTGTTCGCGTGGATTTCAATGTGCCATTGGATGAGAATGGCAAAGTGACTGACGACACCCGCATCCGCGGTGCCCTGCCTACCCTGAAGAAGATCTTGGCAGATGGTGGTGCACTCATCATCATGTCTCACATGGGCAAGCCTAAAGGCAAGGTAAATCCTAAGTTCTCTCTGGGTCAGATTGTAGACGATGTAACTGCTGCCCTGGGAACCCCTGTGAAGTTCGCTCCCGACTGCGCTAAGGCTAAGGAAGCTGCCGATGCCCTGAAGCCAGGTGAGGTGCTGCTGCTGGAGAACCTGCGCTTCTATCCTGAAGAGGAAGGCAAGCCAGTAGGCATCGAGAAGACCGACCCTGCTTATGACGAGGCTAAGAAGGCCATGAAGGCCAGCCAGAAGGAGTTTGCCAAGACACTCGCTTCTTACGCTGACTGCTACGTGATGGATGCCTTCGGTACTGCTCACCGCAAGCATGCTTCTACCGCTGTGATCGACGAGTACTTCGACAAGGATCACAAGATGCTGGGCTACCTCATGGAGAAGGAAGTGAAGGCTGTAGACAATGTGCTGAGCAACATCAAGCGCCCATTCGTAGCCATCATGGGTGGTTCTAAGGTGTCTTCTAAGATTGGTATCATCGAGAACCTGCTGGGCAAGGTGGATAAGCTCATCCTCTGCGGCGGTATGACCTATACCTTCGCTAAGGCTCACAACGGCGAGATTGGTGACTCTATCGTCGAGATGGACAAGCTGGACGTAGCCTTAGGTGTTGAGGAGCTGGCTAAGAAGAACGGCGTAGAGCTGGT
>CALAEY010000096.1 GCA_937891085.1 uncultured Prevotellaceae bacterium
GGGGCAACTTGCTGTTGTGCATCACAGTGTCTGCCGTCAACGTGGTCTCATGCCCACATTTGGAGCAACGCCAGCACTTGTTATGGCCGTCCCAATAGTTCTTGTGGCAACCACACTTCTTGCAGACAATGCCAGACTTCTCACGTTGAGCCTTGAGATAAGACTCGCAGGAAGCCTCGTCGGGAAAACGCTGGGTAAATTCAAATAACTTCATCTTGCAGTGGAATTTCAAACTTGGTGCAAAGGTAAGCATTTCATAGGATTCAGCCCAATTTTTGGTCGGCTAATTGCGGATAATCATTCTTTATATTGCCCTTCGAAAAACGCCTTGCCCCGTTCCAGCTGCTCGGTGATAGTGAGTCCTGGCTTTCCATAGGAGGGATGGAACGATCGGTTCACGCAATAGAGACACCCTCCCCTGCCCCGCGTACCATCACGATTGGGACAGGTGAAACCACCGTCAACTGGCAGTTTCTGGACTTTATACGGAAAATGTCCAGCCAGCAGATCGGCATATTTACGATAGAGTGCCTGTTCGTTCATGCTGCAAAGATACAAAAAATCATCAAAGCGGTCGAAACCGACTCCCTAACTGGAGAAAAAAAGAGGCCACCAAGCGACATCTGGGAAATGGCTTCACAAGATACAGGAAAACTATTGCAATCTGAGAAGAAATGTATTATCTTTGCATCATTATAATTAAAAGAACATGCGTATGAAAAGATTTACATTGATAATGCTTTGTGCCCTCTGTACACTGGCACTGGCTGCCCAAGGCAAGAAGGAAGTTCAGTTCAGCGACGTGATGCGCGGTACGTTCAGCGCACGAGGCATCAGTGGCATGACACCTATCCCTGGCGACGGAGAACACTTCACGCAGATGACGCGCGAAGGCCAAGTGGTGAAGTATAGCTACAAGACGGGCGAGCAGGTGGAAGTGCTCTTCGATGTGAAGACCGCACGCGACTGCCCTTTCGAGCAGTTCGACAGCTACCAGTTCTCTCCAGATGGCAACTACCTGCTCATCGCTACGGAGAGCCAGAGCATCTACCGTCGCTCTTTCACAGCTGTATACTACCTCTACAGCCTAAAGCGCAACACTAACGGACAGATACGCAATGCCGTAGAACGCCTGAGCGACGGCGGTCCGCAGCAGAGCCCTGTGTTCTCTCCAGACGGCACGATGGTGGCCTTCGTACGCGACAACAATATCTTCTTGGTGAAACTGCTCTATGGCAACAGCGAGAGCCAAGTGACAACCGACGGCAAGCGCAATGAGATCATCAACGGCATACCCGACTGGGTGTATGAAGAGGAGTTCAGCACAAACCGCTCCTTGGAGTTCAGTGCCGACAGCGAGATGCTGGCTTATATCAAATATGACGAGAGTGAGGTGAAACAATATGAGTTCCCACTCTTTGCAGGCCTGGCACCGCACTACGATGATTTGGAGAAATACCCCAGCAGCTACGTCTACAAGTATCCTAAGACGGGCGAAACCAACTCTAAGGTGAGTGTGCATACCTTCGACATCAAGTCGAGAGTGACGCGCAAGGTTGACGTACCTATCAGCGAAGACAGCTACATCCCTCGCATCCGCTTCACCAAGCAGGCCGACCAGCTGGCCATCATGACTCTGAACCGCCAGCAGAACCAGTTCGACCTCTACATGGCCAATCCTCGCAGCACCAACTGCCGACTGATACTCCGTGATGAGACTGACACTTACATCAAGGAAGATATTTTCGACAACATTCAGTTCTTCGACGATGGATTCACTTTCATGAGCGAGCGCAGCGGCTTCAACCACCTCTATTGGTACGGCCTCAACGGCGAACTGCAGAAACAGATCACCGACGGTCAGTTTGAAGTGACCAACCTCCTGGGATATGCTCCACAAGAAGGAGCTTTCTACTTCCAAAGCAACGAAGGCAGTCCACTGCGCAAGGCCATCTACAAGGTGGACAAAAAGGGCAAGAAGACACGCCTCACCCCTCGTGAAGGCACCAACAACGCCACGTTCAGTAGCGACATGAAATACTTCGTGAATCGCTTCAGCAACCTTGACACCCCGACCATCATCACCGTGCATGACAATAACGGCAAGCAGCTGCGTACACTGGTGGACAACCATGAACTGGCTGAGCGACTGAAGGAGTACAACCTGCCGACGAAGGAATTCTTCACCTTTACCACGCAACGTGGCGATGAGCTGAATGGCTGGATCATGAAACCTGCCGACTTCAATGCTTCACGCAAGTATCCTGTACTGATGTTCCAATACAGCGGTCCGGGGTCTCAGGAGGTGCTCGACAGCTATGGCATCAGCTGGGAGAACTACATGGCTACACAGGGCTTCATCGTGGCTTGCGTTGACGGCCGAGGCACTGGCGGCCGAGGTGCAGCCTTCGAGAAGTGCACTTACATGCAACTGGGCGTGAAGGAAGCACAAGACCAGGTGGCAGCTGCCCAATATCTGGGTTCACTGCCCTACGTAGACAAAGACAACATCGGCATCTGGGGATGGAGCTTCGGTGGCTACATGACGCTGATGGCCATGAGTGAGGGAACGCCAGTTTTCAAGGCTGGAGCAGCAGTGGCACCTGTGACCGACTGGAACTACTACGACACAGTCTATGGCGAGCGTTTCATGCGCACACCGCAGCAAAACCACGACGGCTATCTGGCAGCCTCCTGCCTGGAGCGGGCCGACAAGCTGAACGGCCGTCTGCTGCTGGTACACGGCATGGCCGATGACAACGTGCACTTCCAGAACTCAGCCGAATATGCAGAAAAATTGGTACAGGTAGGCAAGCAGTTCGAGATGCAGATCTATACCAATCGCAACCACAGCATAGCCGGCGGCAATACACGAAATCACCTCTATACCCGACTGACGGAATTCTTTAAACGAGAGCTGAATGGAACACGCTAAGAAGCCCGACTGGCTGAAAGTGAGCATTGGCGCCAATGCCAACTATGCCGAGACAAAACGCATTGTAGACACACACCATCTGCATACCATCTGCAGCAGCGGCCGCTGCCCTAACATGGGCGAATGCTGGGGAAAGGGGACTGCCACCTTCATGATAGGCGGAAATATCTGTACCCGTGCCTGCAAGTTCTGCAACACCCGCAGCGGACGGCCCCTGCCACTGGACACAGAGGAACCCATGCACGTGGCCCGTAGCATAGAGCTTATGAAACTCAAGCATACGGTCATCACCTCTGTGGATAGGGACGATCTGCCCGACTTCGGAGCAGCGCACTGGGTGCAGACCATCAAGACGGTGAAGGAAGTGAATCCGCAAACCACACTTGAGGTACTTATTCCCGACTTTCAGGGACGTGAGGAGTTGATAGGACAAGTGGCAGAAACGCAACCCAACATCATCTCACACAATATGGAGACGGTGCGCCGCCTCACTCCCGTGGTGCGCAGCGTGGCTACCTACGACCGTAGCCTCAAGGTGATTGAAGCGTTACAGCGTTACAGCGTTACAGCCAAAAGTGGCATCATGGTAGGACTGGGCGAAACACCGCAGGAAGTCGAGGAAGTAATGGACGACCTGCTTGCAGTGGGCTGCAAGATTCTCACTATCGGGCAGTACCTTCAACCAACCCACAAGCACTATCCCGTGCAGGAATATATCACCCCAGAGCAATTCGCAGTTTATCGGGAAATCGGGCTGAAGAAAGGATTCCAGCAAGTGGAGAGCGGTCCGCTGGTAAGATCGTCCTACCATGCCGAAAAGCACGTCAGAGGTATTGCATCAGCACATCCCACACAGCAATGAGGTGACACACCGACCCCATGAGGACGAAGAAGTGGAACACCGTGTGCATGTAACGACGCTTGCGTAGGCTGTAGAACAAAGCACCCGTTATATAGCACACCCCTTCAGCGATGATCCATGCAATGGCAGCCGTAGAAACACTGTCCATCAGCGGCTTGAATGCCACTAGCACAGAGAGGCCCATGCCCACAAAGCAGACGGTTTCCAGATGGCTGTGCTCCCTTAGACGGGCAAAGCTCATCACCGTGCCCACGATGGCACAGAGCCATATAAAGATAAAGATGCCCCAGCCCCAGTAGCCCTGCTCACGTAGTGCCACCAGCGTGATGGGAGAATAAGAACCAGCAATGTGCCAATATATAGCTGCATGATCCCACTTACGCAAGTGTTCTTTCCACTTGCCGACAGGCAAGGCATGGTAGGTCACAGAGGCGATGTAGGACATCAACATGCCAAAGAGGTAGAGAATCACTCCCGCCGATGCCCAGCCATCATGCTCCGCAAAGCACCAGTACAGGAAAATGATGCCAAACACCACCCCCAGCACGATGCCCCCCACGTGCGACCATGAGTTCCAAATTTCTTCCTTATGTGTATATCTCTTCACCATAGCATCAAAAGCGTTACAGCGTGACAGGCAAAATTAGAGGGATGATCTCTGCCGCCTCATCTACGATGTGCTGCGGAGCGAATGTATCCAGTTCGGTACGCGGACGGAAGCCCCAAGTCACCCCACACGTCTCCACTCCCGCATTAGCACCCGTTTGCATATCCACCCCAGAATCACCCACATAAAGCACTTCTGCAGGCTCTACGCCCGCCAACTCGATAATCTCATGCAGTACAGCAGGATCAGGTTTAATAGGTTTTGCTTCCCGCTGACCAAGCACCGCCACGAAAGGAATATCTGGGAAGAAATGACGGATAATCTTTGTAGTGGCTTCCTGATACTTGTTGGATGCCACAGCCATCTTCACCCCTTTCTCATTCAGAAGATGAAGCAAATCTTCCATCCCAGCATAAGGACGGCTCAAGTCGGTATTGTGCACGTTATAATAAGGGATGAACTCCCTGCGCACACGGAGCACATTCTCCTCAGTCTTTTCCCCTTCGGGCAGGGAGCGCTCGAGAAGCTTGTTGATGCCATTCCCCACCCTGAACTTATAGGAACCCTCCTCATGAGTAGGATAACCAAGTGCGTGCAGGGCATGATTGGTGCTCTGCGCCAAGTCGGCAATGGTATTTATCAACGTACCGTCTAAATCGAATATGACCAGTTTTTTCATTTTCATCGCTCCGTTTTGTCGTTACAAAGATAAACACTATATTTGCAAAAACAAAATTTATGGCTGCACTATACCTGATACCTGTCTTGCTTGGCGACACTTCCGTTGAGAGAGTCTTACCTGCCTACAACAAGGAGGTGATTCTTCCCATCAGACATTTCATTGTAGAAGACGTGCGCTCTGCCCGCCGATTCCTGAAGAGGGTTGAAAAAGACTTTGACATAGATGCCTGTACGTTCTACCCGCTCAACAAGCACACTCCTACAGAGGACATCGCCAGCTACCTGAGACCACTGGAAGCAGGAGAATCCATGGGTGTCATCTCCGAGGCTGGATGCCCAGCCGTGGCCGATCCTGGGGCAGACGTAGTGGCCATTGCCCAGCGTAAAGGATTGCAGGTAGTACCATTGGTCGGTCCGTCGAGCATCATCCTCTCCGTGATGGGATCTGGATTCAACGGCCAGAGTTTCGCCTTCAACGGCTACCTACCCATAGAAGCACCTGAAAGAGCCAAGAAACTGAAAACATTGGAACAAAGGGTATACAATGAACACCAGACGCAGCTATTCATTGAAACGCCTTACCGAAACAACAAGTTGGTGGATGACATCTTGGCCAACTGCCGTCCACAGACGAAACTCTGCATCGCAGCCAACATCACCTGCGAGGGAGAGTATATCAAGACCAAGACTCTGAAAGAATGGAAAGGCCATGTGCCAGATCTCTCGAGACAACCCTGTATCTTCCTGATCTACAAATGACTGCCTGCCCACTCCATCAGTTGGGAGTAGATAGGACTATGCCCTAAGATTTCTGGGACACCCGTGATGAAAAGCTGCCTACGGGCACGCGTCAAAGCCACATTCAGCTTGCGGTCTATCTGCACACCATGGTCCTCAGTAAGACAGGCCAACTGGTCTACCTGCCGCATTCGATTCATGCAACACGAATAGATGATGACATCGCGCTCACTACCTTGATAGCGCTCTACGGTATCTACCGTGATGTGCAGCACATCAGCGATCCCAAGCGCAGCCAACTCCTGCCTAATCAGGGCTATCTGACTGCGGTAGGGGGTAATGATGCCAAGCGTCTGTAAGGGATCAAACTCCGACTGTATGGTATATTGCTTATAGACAGCACGAGCCAGACGCGCCACCAATGCTGCTTCCGAATGGTTGCGTTTACAGGATTGCAGAGGCGGTTCTGCTACCGAAGGAAGGAAAACCACACGCCTATCAAGCACCCATGCCATGTCTATACCCTGCAAACCAGGCGCTACTGTCAAGACATCTTGCTGATGCGGCAGGCCCACTGGTTCCAACTTGCTTTCATAGAAAGCCCTATTGGCAAAATCGGAGACTTGCCCATGCATACGCCCCTGCTTGCAGAGCATGTCGAAACAATACTCGTCGGACGCACCTCTATATAATCGTTCAAAAAGCGAATCCTTCAAATTGAAGAGCCCTATGGCTTGCAAGGCAGGATCAGTCACAGCAGAAGATGCACTGTCTTGCTGCACTACAGCAGGAAGTTGCTTATGGTCACCTATCAGCACGAACTTCCCTATCGCCTCCCTACCATCAGGCCTTCTGGCACATAACAAACCCAGCAACTGAGGTTCCAGAATCTGCGTAGCCTCGTCGATGAGGGTCACATCAAACTGCTTCAGATGGAAAATCTCCGTTTTGGAAGAAAGGGTAGAAACCGTGCCTACGAAAATGCGACAGCACTCCAAGCGGTTCTTCACTTCCTTACGTCTATTCAGCCCGTCGAGGACATTCTCAAAAAGATGCGGACGATAAGCCTCCTCGCAGGTAAGCTCACTTCCAATGCGGATATAGTCGGGCAGCGGACTGATATGCTCCAGCATCTTACAGATTTCATCTACAGCCCTGTTGGTATAGGAAAGCAGCAAGATAGTTTTTCCCTCGCGATGGAAATCTTCTACCATGGTACGTAAGGCCTTGGAAGTCTTACCAGTACCAGGAGGACCTATCAGCATGAAATAGTCACGGGCCGCCTGAGCCTTGAGTGAAATACGCTTGAAATCGTCTGTCGCTGCCGCAATCTGTGCCTCAAGTGCTTCATCGTGTCGAGGTGCCGACTGTCCCAAGAGCAAGGAACGCCGCTCCTTACTGGCAGAAAGGAAAGCTGCCAATCCCTTGAACATCATCGTGAAAGACGTATCCATGTAGTCGCGTTCTATGGCATAAAGACTGGAGGCAGGGAGTACCTTCGGATTTCGCTGTGGCATACGCAACCTTATGGTCAGCAGGTCATCACTGAAATCCTCCAGATTCCCTTTGAAGACCTGCTGGCAGGTGACATTATCCGTCGGTACATTTCTCTGGTAAAGCACTACGGAATCCCCCTGACGGAAGTTGGGTAAAGCATCTGTTCCTGCCGCTTGCTTTTTTCGCAGCCGTACAAAGGGCTTCTGCTCTGAAGCGCTTTGGTTTTCTATGAGTTCCAAGTCGCACACTATCTCTCCCGCTTCCTCTTTCTCTTCCAGTGTAGAGAGCCAGAGGGAGGCCGCGCCCCGCTGCATATCATAGAGCGAGCCTCCAGCCTTGGAGGTATAGAGTTCTTTGGTGATAAACAGGTAAAGCGTATAGAAATAGGAGCGCTCCAAATCGGACAGAGCAGTCAGTCTCTCCTGCAACCAGGAGGTCTGCGGAAGTAGGTATTGCTTCCAGAAATTCTCACCAACTTCATTCTGGCGCAGCTCTTCTGGATTCACCTTTGCCAAGCACTGCGCTGTGTATGCCACATCGTGCTTCTGCTGAATGGTATATTCCGTAGCTACAATCTGATTTCGCAGATTGATCACTCTGCGCAGCAATGCCCATGACGGACGTGCTGGATACAGATAGGGATAGCGCGAATACAGCAAGTATGCCCTGGTTTGATAGTGGCTCTTGCCCATGGAATACTCCAATACAGCTTGGTATAGCTGCATCTGTACTTGATGATTCTCTTTCAGCAGGATCTTTCCCCGAACCTTATATTCCTCGGCCTTACCAGATTTCATCTCAATGAAGGCATTCATGTCACGCTGCATGTAATCCAAGCGTCCTTGTAAGCCCAAGGCCTCACAGATAAAACTCGGTTCCAACACGGCATCAGCCTTTTGCAACTGATAGCCCTCGGCCAGGAAGGTATGCTCCACAATCTGCTGAATATTCAGGAACTGCAGCTTGCACTGTGTAAAGAAGTCCTTTTCTTTGGCGGCATCATTCAGTTCCTCACAAGTCACTAACTCTAACGGATACTTTCGGAAAGCTTTACGCATGCACGTTTGAAAGTCTGGGGCTTCCTTGGCATAAATCCACTCATCCAAAAACAGATTGGCTATATCACCCAAGAGCATAGACGATGTTTTCTCGCGCAGCGAAAGCCGAGACATGAGGTAGTTGGCCGGATGGTGACCATACTCCTTAAAGCACTCTGCCAAAGCACTGATATCCAGCAAATAGTCGGGCTCAAGCACTATAACACCTGGCGTAAGGACACCATCGGCATCTATACCGACATCCAATAGGTTAAGTATCGCCAAAGGCCAAAGCAACGGAACAGTTTCCTCAAACTCGGCATTGACATCGTCTATTCCATAGCGCACGCGCAGCAAAGCCTCCTGTGGCGCATCAAGCGACTGCACATACAGGAATTGTTCATCCTTATGCGAATAGGACACGCGCATACGCGTCACTGTGCGAACGGCAGGCGGAGCTGCATTAAAGGTAGGATCGGCTTTAGAGAGTAATCCAAGGAGTATGGGCGGGATCGGTTTCCCAGTGAGCGAACGCTCAAAGAAGGCCAGCGTCTTCACATCACGCAGCAGGGACTCCCGTTTGGGTTCCTCCTGCTTGTTGAGTATGGCATTGGAAGTAAGGCGGAACGTATGCAGGCGATTCTGGGCAGAGAGACTGAGACTCAGCTTCACTGCCACATAGTTGATGCGAGCCGCAAGATCGGCTTTCGGGAAAGCCTCCCCTTCCATCTGCGAAAGGCAAAGCTCCTCCAGCAACTCACGCAACTGCCTATACGCTGCCTTCAGTTCGGAGTCCTGACAAGTAGCTGCGGTGAGCAGCGTGTCATAGACTGTCGACATCGTAGCGAATGCGACTTACGTCAATAATCGGTTTGATGTTCTTCTTAGCCTCCTCTAATGCTTCCCTTCGAGCCAGTTCGCTGGCCACTTCCTCAGCCCTGCGGATAGCTTCATTGGCAGCCTCGGCAGCTTTCTTGGCAGCCTCCATAGCCTCTTCGGCAGCGTGCTGAGCCAACTGTGCAGCGGCATCAGCAGCTTGTTGGGCAGCTCTGGCAGAGGCACGGGCGCTCTCCAGGAAATCATCCATGCTGACCACCGTCTGTACCACGTCAGGAACCACAGGCGGTTCTTTATAAGGAGCAGAAGGATCTAGTGGCATGGTGTCTGTGAAACCAGTACCCCACATGTCGTCTCCACCATCGACGAACTGATCTTCTGGTCGTACGTAGAGTTTCTCATATGGAGCCACGCCATCGGCATACGTTGTTTCACCAGCAGTTGTTTCAGAAGGCGTTGTTTCTGCTGATGGAGCCGCATTTTCAGTTACGGCTTTTTCAACGGATTTCGTTTCCTCAGTAGGAGGCGTTTGCTTAGGTACCTGACGTACTTTCAGTTCATCGTCTTCAAGGTAATACTCATCCTCATACTCTATTTCTGGCTCAACAGGTGCTGTATTCACAACAGGAGGTTCTGCCTCTGGCGTAAACTCACTCTCCTCTGGGAACTCCATCGGTTTCGTGGCAGCAGTCTCATCAGCTGGTCCTGTTTCTGGAGCAGCCTCTTGCGGAGTTTCCGTGTCTCCACTGACTGCATCGGTAGCTTCTGTTTCCGACTTAGTCTCTGCATTCTCCTCATCCTTAGCAGGCAAAGCCTTGGTGTCTTCTGCTTTCTTTCCCACCAATTTATTCTCCTTGCCTTCGCTGCTCTCTGCCTTTGCCTCTTTTTCCTTTGGCTTATCAGCTTCCTCTTCCTCCTCCTCATCGTCAGTATCCTTCTTGACCATGAAGATACTTAGTTCATAGAGCATGTATAGCGGAAGCGATACCGCAGAGAGGGTGAAAGGATCGCCTGTAGGAGTGATGACTGCAGCAAAAATCACGATCAGCAAGATAGCATGACGGCGGTATTCACGCAGGAAACTACGTGTCACCAAGCCTATCAATGAGAGCAGCCAAGTGACCAGCGGAAGCTCGAAAGCCACACCCATCATGAGTACCAGCATCATGAAGTTGTCGATGTAAGAATTGAGTGAAATCTCATTCTCAATCGCAGCACTCAGTTGGTAGGTAGAGAGGAATCGCAGTGCCAAAGGGAAAATCAAGAAATAACCCACAGCAACGCCGAGGAAGAAGAATACGGTACCCAGAGAGAAAGCCTTACGTACACCTTTCAGCTCATTAGGATAGAGGGCTGGACGCACGAAACGCCAAATCTCGTAAACCAAGTAAGGTGCCGTGACCACCACAGCCATAAGAAAAGATGTAGTAATGTGGGTAAAGAACTGCGAAGCCAGGTTGATGTTCTGCAAGTGAACTTCAAAATCGTCTTGAGTAAAGAACGGATCTGTCAAATGCAGTTGCAAACCTATCCAACGCAGTAAATCATAGAGCACGAAGTCACTGTAGCAAGGTGCCAAGATGATCTTATCAAAGAAATCGGGCATGATGATAAAGAAGCCCACGGCCAATATCACCCATGCACAAATGACTCGGAACAACAACCAGCGCAACACGTCCAGGTGGTCCCAAAAACTAAGTTCTCTCTCTTCTATGATTTGCTTTACAATACCCATCTTTTCAGCTTATTAGCATATTAGTACGACAACGTGTTGGTGTGAAAGCCATCGGCCAACACACCAAAACGCCAACACGCTCTAACGCTATAGTTATTTCTTCTTATCCTCTTCGTCTTTCTTCTCCAGTTCCTTGGCAGCATCATCAATCTCAGCCTTAGCCTCGTTGACGCCATCCTTGAACATCTTCACACCTTTACCCAAACCCTTCATCAGCTCAGGAATCTTCTTACCACCGAAGAGCAACAGTACAATCACGAGGATGATAATCCACTCTGAACCCGTAGGCATTCCAAATAAAATCAAGTTCTCCATAATTCTATAAATTTAGTTGTTAATAATTATTTTAGTCTTGGTAATAAACGCGTTTCACACGGGTGCTCACACTGGTTAGCACCTCGTAAGGGATGGTGTCGAGTGCATCACTGAGCACTCGCACTGGCAGATAATCTCCGAAGATCTCCACCATGTCGCCTTCCTTGCAGTCGATATCCGTCACATCAATCATGCACACATCCATACAGATGTTTCCCACATACTTGGCCTTCTGACCGTTGACCAAACAATAGGCATTTCCTCGGCCCAGATGACGGTTCAGCCCATCGGCATAGCCGATTGGAATGGCAGCAATACGCGATGTGCGCTTCAGCTGTCCCTTGCGGCTGTATCCCACCGTTTCATCTACAGGCACCTCATGGATCTGCAGGATGGTGGTCTTCAGTGTGCTGATATTATGCAGTGTGCCGTTATTGATAGGATTGATGCCGTATAGGCCCAACCCCAAGCGTACCATGTCATACTGCGCCTCTGGGAAGCGCTCTATGCCAGCCGTATTGCAGAGATGACGCAGGATCTTATGCGCGAAAGCCGCCTGCAAGGCACTGGATGCCTTATCAAACACCTCTATCTGATGACGTGTGAAGGCATCGAACTGTGGAGAGTCACTTCCCACGAAATGCGAGAATACGGAACGAGGCATCACGGCATTTTGCGCTTTCAGCCGTGCAATCAAGGCAGGAATTTCTTCAGGGAGGAAGCCAAGGCGATGCATGCCCGTATCTAGCTTGATGTGGATAGGGAAGTTGGTCACGCCTTCCTTCTCAGCAGCCTTCACCAACTCATCCAAGAGGTGGAAGCTATAGACTTCGGGCTCCAGGTGATAGTCGAACATGGTCTTGAAAGCCGTGAGCTCTGGGTTCATAATGAGGATGTTGGCAGTGATGCCCGCTTTCCTCAGCTCCGAACCTTCATCAGCCACAGCCACAGCCAGATAGTCTACCCTGTGCTCTTGCAGCGTCTTTGCCACTTCATAAGAACCTGCTCCATAGGCCGATGCCTTCACCATGCACACCATCTTTGTCTCTGGTTTCAAGAAACTGCGATAGTGATTCAGATTGGCAATCATCGCTCCGAGATTCACTTCCAGTATGGTTTCATGCACTTTCTTCTCCAGCAATTCCGTCAGGGCATCGAAGCCGAACTTACGCGCACCCTTGATAAGGATGATCTCGTCTTTCAGTTCCAGTTGATGATGCTGTATGGCATCAAGCAAGGCAGACGTATGCTCGAAGAACTGACGTTCTGGTATCTTAGCAAAGCCAGCAGCAGCCTCATTGATCTCACGCCCTACTCCAATGATGCGCTCCACGCCATAGGTTTCTGCCAACTGAGCCACCTTCTTATAAAGCGAAGCCGATTCCCAACCGGTCTCGAGTAAGTCGCTCAGCACCAAAGTGCGTTTCAGTTGATGACTGGCAGAGCGACGACGGAGGAAGTCGAGCGCAATATCCAAAGAAGCCAAGTCGCTGTTGTAGCTATCATTGATCAGCAGGCAACCGTCTTTTCCCTCTTTCACTTCCAGTCGCATAGCCACTGGCTCCAGAGCCTCCAGACCTTTCAGCAAATCTGAGGAGATTTCCTTGCGCAGCAACAGGTAGGCCGCCAAGCAATGCAGGGAGTTCTCGATAGAAGCATCATCGATGAAAGGTAGCGTATAACTGGCCTCAAAATCATGCAGATAGGTAAATCTGATCTTGGTTGAAGTATCGCCTTTCACCACCTCATTGACGTAGAGCAGGGCTTCCGGATCCTTGCGGCTCCATGCCATCTGCCTGGTGGATAGGATAGATTCCTGTACACACTGACTGATCAGTTCGTCATCGGCATTGTAGATGATAACCTCACTTTCACGGAAAAGCTTCAATTTCTCCATGCACTTCTGACGGAGGTCTGCGAAATTCTCCTGATGAGCGCCTCCAATATTGGTCAGCACGCCGATGGTTGGCTTGATGATATCTGCCAATGCATCCATCTCTCCAGGTTTAGAGATGCCCGCTTCGAAGATACCTACTTCCGTCTGCTCATCAAGGCCCCATACGGAGAGCGGCACACCGACCTGCGAATTGTAGCTGCGCGGAGAGCGCACCACCTTATGCCCGCCTTTGCTGAGCAACTGGTAGAGCCATTCTTTCGCCATTGTCTTGCCATTGCTGCCCGTGATGCCCACTATCGGACATTGGTACCTACGGCGATGATATTCTGCCAAGGTCTGCAAGGCTTGCAACGGATGATTCACTACCAATAAGTTAGCCCCCGACAGGCTATCGGGTTTCAGCAGAGCGAGTCCTTCTTCACTCACCACAAAGTTCCTCACTCCTCTATCGTAAAGCTGGGGAATGAAGCGCGCTCCGTTGTTTCTTGCCGTCTGCAGGGCAAAAAACAAGGTCTGCTCCGGACTTGTGGTCATCGACCTACTATCTGTCAGCAGCCATTCGATGCTGTGCGTCGTATCTCCCAGACGCTTGGCACCTATGATTTGCGCTATTTTTCCAATTTCGTAAGGCATTCTTTCCTTTCCTCTTTAAAATCCAGCTGCGGATACTTCTCCGTGAGTTGGTCTATTTTTTCTATCAATTTCTTCAAAAAATCCTTGTATGTCTCAGCATCTCCGTGCAGCGGCCGATGATTCAGCATGCGCATGATGCCTTCCACTTCCTTCACTTGTCCTTGCGTCTCACGGCTCATGCAATGCTCCATGAAACGCTCCCACATCAGCCGCTCTGCCACTTCTGACGGATGCACCATGTCGGCCGCATAGTAGCGATAGTCTCTCCACTCGTCCATCATCATCTCATAAGCTGGGAAATAGTGTACACGCTTACTCTGGAGCCGCGTCTGAAGTTCATCTACCGCTAAAAGCAAGGTAGACTTACTAAGTTGGTTCGCATGAAGGCCGTCTCTGACATGGCGGATAGGGCTGACAGTAAATGTCACTTCCATGTCAGCATTCTCAACGAGCATTCCTGACAGCAATTCTGCATAATCATCAACTATTTCTCCAACTTCAAGACACCTTCTTTTGAACTCAGATTCTTGGCGTTTATGACAATTTGACACGACACGCCCCCCTTCTTCATATACCCAAGCGGTGCCAAACGTGATGAACAAGTGTATCAAAGAACGAAGGTACTGGGATGCCTGACTGATGCGCTCGTTTATAAGTCGCAATGTCTCAGCTTGTTGCGGCGAAGAGAAATCTCCGTGATGCATCCCGCTGTGCCAGCATCCATTATAAAAGAACAAATCTTGTGCCGAATATCGCTTTTCTGCCAAAATTTCGCGCAGTGCCCTGCTGATAGAGAGCGGATTGTATAGTGTTCCGTATGGATTCACGTCACAACGGAACTTGGCATCCACCAGCCTGCTGCCCAATCTGTCGGCGAAGCAAGAACCCAGCATCATTATCCCATCCGCATAGGTCAGTTTGGGAAGCGAGGCGGGCATTTCCACAGGTGTGAAGAGTTTCATCATGCGGCTCCAAGTTTTTCTTTTATATTACATCCGACAAAGATAGTGTATTTTTTTCACAGTTAGGAAAAAAAATCTACGCAACTGCGGAAAAAGACTCGGTCAACTGCTTAAAAATAAGTTCTTCTCTCCGAGTATGTATTTTTTTTATTATCTTCGCAGCATAAATGTGACAGATTACACATGAGTGACAAGATAGAAAAACATCATTTACTGAACGATATAAATGTGCCGGCAGACCTGCGCAAGCTGAAAGTCAGCCAGTTGCCCGAAGTCTGCAAGGAGCTTCGTGATGACATCATCAAGGAGGTTTCTTGCAATCCAGGGCACTTTGCAGCCAGCCTTGGCACGGTGGAACTGACTGTGGCTCTGCACTATGTATTCCAGACACCTTACGACCGCATCGTGTGGGATGTGGGGCATCAGGCCTATGGGCACAAGATTCTCACAGGCCGCAGAGAGGCCTTCTCCACCAATCGCAAACTGGGAGGCATCCGTCCTTTCCCTTCCCCGATGGAAAGCGAATATGATACGTTTGCGTGCGGACATGCCAGCAATTCCATCTCGGCAGCACTCGGCATGGCTGTGGCTGCTCAGATATTGGGAGAGAAGGATCGCCATGTAGTGGCAGTCATCGGTGATGGCAGCATGAGCGGAGGACTGGCGTTTGAAGGACTCAACAACGTGTCGAGCAACCCGAACGACCTGCTTATCATCTTGAATGACAACAACATGTCTATAGACAACAGTGTGGGAGGCATGAAGGAATACCTGCTGAACCTCACCACCACTGAGGGCTATAATAATATAAGGTATAAGGCTTCGAAGGTTTTGCAAAAGATGGGCTTGATGGATGAAGACCGCCGTAAGTCGCTCATCCGTCTGGGGAATAGTCTGAAGAGCACCATCGCACAGCAACAGAACATCTTCGAGGGCATGAACATACGCTACTTCGGCCCTATCAATGGGCACGATGTGCAGAACTTAGTGCGCGTCTTGAAGCAGCTTAAAGAGATGAAGGGACCTAAGCTCCTGCATCTGCATACCAAGAAGGGAAAGGGCTTCGAGCCTGCAGAGAAGGATCCTGCAGCTTGGCATGCCGCAGGAAAATTCGATCCCAAGACGGGAGAGCAGCAGCATGAAGATACCAAAGGACTGCCCCCTAAGTTCCAAGAGGTCTTCGGACATACGCTCGTGGAACTGGCGAAGCAGAATCCGCGCATCGTGGGCATCACGCCTGCCATGCCGTCTGGCAGTTCGATGAACATGCTGATGGATGCCATGCCTGGCAGGGCTTTCGATGTGGGCATTGCCGAGGGGCATGCAGCTACCTTCGCAGGTGGCTTGGCCAAAGAAGGATTGCAGCCGTTCCTCAGCATCTATTCATCGTTTATGCAACGAGCTTTTGACAACATCGTGCATGACATAGCCCTGCTCCGTCTTCCTGTGGTCATCTGCTTAGATCGAGCAGGATTGGTGGGCGAAGACGGTCCTACGCATCATGGCATGCTGGATATGGCCATCCTGCGCTCAGTGCCAAACCTTACCATCGCCTCCCCCATGAATGAGCATGAGCTTCGGAAGCTGATGTACACGGCACAACTGCCTGACAAAGGGCCGTTTGTGATTCGCTATCCTCGAGGCAGAGGGGTATTGGCAGATTGGCACTGTGCCTTGGAAGAGATTCCTGTGGGTAAAGGGCGGAAGTTGAAAGACGGAACAGACGTAGCCGTACTAAGCATAGGCCCTATTGGCTATCAAGCCGTGAAAGCCATAGAGCAGGCAGAGGCAGAGACGGGCATGAGTATTGCCCACTATGACCTGCGTTTTTTGAAACCACTTGACGAGGAGTTGCTTACGGAAGTAGGACAGTGCTTCAAGCGCATCATCACTGTAGAAGACGGGGCTGTGACAGGTGGTATGGGAAGTGCCGTCTTGGAGTTCATGAATGCCCACGGATTCACCCCACCCGTAGAACGTCTGGGCATCCCCGACATGTTTGTGGAGCACGGCAAGGTGTCCGAGCTCTACAAGATCTGCGGCATCGATGCCGAAAGCATCCATGCCAAAATTAAAAAATTAAAATATTAAAGCATTTTTGCATCTTTGCATCTTAAAAGTTATGAAGATAGTCATTGCAGGCGCTGGAGCCGTAGGAACCCACTTGGCGAAAATGCTCTCGAAGGAGAACCAAGACATCACCCTCATCGATGAGAATGAGGAGAAACTGAGTGCGCTTAGCAGCAACTTCGACTTGATGACGGCTGTGGGCAGTGCCAGCAGCATCCATACGCTGAAGGATGTGGGAGCAGGTAAGGCCGACCTCTTCATTGCTGTGACGCCTGATGAGAGCCGTAACCTCACTTCCTGTATGTTTGCTGCAGATTTGGGAGCTCGGAAGACGGTGGCACGTATCGACAACTATGAGTACCTGGACCCTCATGCACAGGAGTTTTTCCGCAAGATGGGCGTGGGCTCTCTGATCTATCCAGAACACTTGGCAGCTAAGGAAATCGTATCTGCCATCAAGATGAGTTGGGTGCGTCAATGGGTAGAAATCTGCGACGGAGCTCTGATCTTGGTGGGTGTGAAGATGCGTGAGAATGCCGAGATTCTGAATGTGCAGCTCAAGACCTTGGGAGATCCCAACCTGCCTTACCACGTAGTGGCCATCAAGCGTGGCAGTGAGACGCTGATTCCTCGTGGTGATGACTTCATCCGTCTGGGCGATATCGTTTATTTCACTACCACTCGGAAATATGTGCCCTACATCCGCAAGATAGCAGGAAAAGAAGAATATCCAGACGTGCGCAACGTCATCATCATGGGCGGAAGCCGCATCGCCATTCGCACAGCGATGTATGTGCCCGACTATATGAATGTGAAAATCATAGAGCAGGATCCTGAACGCATCATGCGCCTCAACAATGTGCTGAGCAACAAGGTACTGATCATCGGAGGCGATGGCAGAGATACAGACATCCTGCTGAATGAAGGCTTGGAGAATACCGATGCCTTCATCGCCCTGACAGGCAATGCGGAGACCAACATCCTCTCCTGTCTGGCTACGAAGCGCTATGGTGTGCAGAAGAGCGTGGCAGAAGTGGAGAACATCGACTACATCAGTATGGCAGAAAGCCTCGACATTGGTACGGTGATCAACAAGAAGAAGATAGCTGCCAGCCGCATCTATCAGATGATGCTCGATGCCGATGTGGAGAACGTGAAATGCCTCACCTTTGCAGATGCAGACGTGGCTGAGTTCGTTGTGAAGGGAGGCTCGCGCATCACGAAAGACAAGGTGAAAGACCTCGGACTTCCGAAGGGTGTCACCATAGGCGGACTGGTACGTGCCAATGAAGGTATGGTGGTAAACGGCAATACGCAGATCCAGAAAGGCGACCATGTGATGGTGTTCAGCCTCAGCGGTATGATTCAGAAAATAGAGCGATTCTTCAAATGATAAGGTTCAAGACCATATTGAGACTGGTGGGCATCTTGCTGGGCTTAGAGACGCTGATGCTTGCCATAAGCAGCGGCGTTTCGTTCTACTACCAAGACGATGCCTTGCAGAGCCTCATCATCTCAACGATAGTCACATGCATCGCAGGGCTTTCGCTGTTCTTGATAGGACGACGGGCACCTCGCCAGTTTTCGCGTCGTGATGGCTACGTGTTGGTGACTTTAGCTTGGTTGGCTTTCACCATCTTCGGCACTCTCCCCTACCTTATCGGTGGACATATCCCCAGTGTGACGGATGCATTCTTTGAATCCATGTCGGGCATCACGAGTACAGGATCCACCATCCTCACAGACATAGACTCCATGCCTCGTGGCTTGCTGTTCTGGCGCTGTTTCACGCAGTGGATGGGAGGTTTGGGCATCCTGATGTTCACCCTTGCCATTCTGCCTGTGTTCGGAAGCAGTAGCCTGCAGGTCTTTGCTGCTGAGGTCAGCGGCCCTACACGCAGCAAGGTCACGCCTCGCATCGGGGTCACTGCCAAGTGGCTTTGGTCGCTCTATTCAGGTTTCACCGTCATCGTCTTCGTGCTTCTATTGCTGGGCGGCATGAGTCCGTTCGACAGCATCTGCCATGCGTTTTCTACCACGGGAACAGGTGGATTCTCTACCCATCAGGAGAGCATAGGCTACTACCATTCAGCCTACATCGAGTATGTCATCACGCTCTTCATGTTCATCTGCGGCATCAACTTCAACTTGCAGCTGATGTTCCTGCAGCGCAAGTTCCGTAAGTTTGCTGATGACACCGAGTTACGTTTCTACCTCAGTTCTGTGATTGGCCTTACGCTGCTTATCACCTTCATTCTTTTTGCCAAGACGGGGATGGGAGGCGAAGAGGCATTCCGCAAGTCGCTCTTCCAAGTCGTTTCGCTGCATACCTCCAGCGGCTTTGCCACCAGTGACATCATGACTTGGCCATCCGTGGCTTGGGGACTGCTCGTAGTGCCCATGATGATAGGTGCATGTGCCGGTAGTACCAGTGGTGGCATGAAGATGATACGCTGGGTGGTATTGGTGAAGACCGTGAAAAACGAGTTCCGTCACATCCTTCACCCCTATGCCGTGCTTCCTGTGCGCATCAACAAACAGGCTGTGGCTCCACAGCTTATCTCTACAGTGATGGCATTCTGCATGCTCTACTTCACCATCGTAGTGGTTTGCACGCTGATATTCATGTTCATGGGCTTACCCTTCGCAGAGGCTGTGGGATGCGTGGTCTCTCCGCTGAGCAACATGGGACCAGGCCTCAGCACTAGCGGCCATGAATTCCAGTGGCACTTGCTGCCCGACTTGGGGAAATGGATGGTCTCCTTCCTCATGCTCTTAGGACGCTTGGAGCTGTTCTC
Organism: uncultured Prevotellaceae bacterium; assembly: GCA_937891085.1. Classification (GTDB taxonomy): domain Bacteria; phylum Bacteroidota; class Bacteroidia; order Bacteroidales; family Bacteroidaceae; genus Bacteroides. Next base: position 19,605 of record CALAEY010000096.1, read on the forward strand.
CATCCTCATCCTCTTCAACCCCAGTTTTTGGAATCGTAACTGAAAAACATCTTCCACATCTTCCATCTTCCACGGCGGCATATAAATCATACCTTATCTCGTGGAAGATGTGTGGAAGATGTGGAAGATGATGCCCTCGAAGGGTGATTTTAGCGTGCATTCGAGTGCAAAATGCTCCGTTTTGCAGCCTTGCTTTGCAGCAGAATTGGGCTGTTATCTTTGAATCATAATACGATTACGTCGTTAGCGTAAAGGTTTTACGTCGGCACCGTAAAGGTTTTACGCCCGTTGCGTAATACTTTTACACAAGACACGTAATGGGGCGTAATAGATAATACATAAGAATCATAAGGCGGGCATTTCCCCCTTCCACAGCTATATATGGTTCATGAAACAGCAAAAGAACATTATGAGCAATGCTAATAAAAGCAGTACTAGAATGCGCTGACTCCATAGAAACACGTCTGACTTTTGGTAAAAAAAGAAGTATTCACTTGTATGTTTTTCTGTTTTTGCCTTACCTTTGCATCCAAAACAATTGGTGGCGCTAATGAAAAAAGGACTTTTCCATATCTTATTGCTTAGTATGCTCTGCGTGGTTTCTTGTCACCGCAGACCTGTGTATTCGTCCATCCTGTATGTGGCAGACAGCCTGACGAATGTCGCACCGCAACGAGCATTGCAAATGTTGGATAGCATTGTTGGGGAGATGGCAGAGGCAAACAAGCCCACCCGCATGTATTACCAACTCCTCACAGTCAAGGCGAAGGACAAGGCGTATATTCCCCATACATCCGACAGCCTAATGCTGACACTTGTGGACTATTATGAACATGGGGGCGACAAGTCCCTGCTGCCAGAGGCGTACTACTATCTGGGCAGTGCCTATCGCGACCTCAATGACGCTCCTCGTGCCTTGGACTATTACCAGAAAGCCATAGATGCCATGCCTGACGAAGAGCACCTAGCTGTTAAAAGCAAAGTCTATGCACAGATGGGGGATTTGTTCACTTATCAAGATTTATATAGTGAGGCACTGACAAAATACAAAGCTTCGTATCAAATTGATTTGCTTCAGAATGACACCATTGGACTATTATATGATTTACGTGATATTGCAACTGCCCATTGGGGGGCAGAAAGCCTTGACAGTGCATTATACTTTTTTGAAGAAGCAAGACAATTGGCAGATAAGTATGAAAACAACGAATTCAGCAACCTGATAACATCACAGATAGCCAGGCTACAGACAGAATTGGGGAATAGTCTTTTGGCAAAAGAACTTATACAACCATCTTTAGATCACATAAATCTTTCAAATGCTGTAAGCGTCTATTCCATTGCAGCAAAAGCTTATTACGATTTGGCAATGTATGACTCGGCTTCATATTATTATAAGAAATTGATAGAATATAATAATGTTTATGCACAACGTACAGGCAATCAGTATCTGGGCAAAATCGCCAACATCCAGAATCGCCCCAAAGAAGCGATAGATTACATTGATAAATATCATTATTGGAATGACTCCATACGTAAAATATCCTCAACAGAAAGCCTTGCAAGGATGCAATCTTTATATAATTACCAAAAAGCAGAACAAGAAATTGCAACTCTAAGGGAAATACATAGTAATAACATAATAGCCATAATAGTATTGATATTTGTTCTTTTGTTAATAATCGCTTTGGGTGCAATCCTGTATTTGATCAGCATGCGCAGACATGACAAGTTTCAAACCGAGATATACCACCATGAGCTAGAAGAGGAAAGATTGCGAAATCTAATCAGAAAGTCTATATCTTATAAGAATGCTAAGATTATAGATTTGAGCGAGAATTTACAGAAAGTAAGTCTGCAAAAAAACCAACTAAGCAGGTCTGAATATTCTAACAAGATTAGAATTAATCAGAATATCGTTTTGATAAACAATCTTCTGCAAGAGAAAGAGGCTTATGAGCAAGAACGCAAAGAGAAAGAAAATAGTACTGTTGCTTTAAGGGAGTCGCTGATAAAACAGAGGTTAGACAAAATGATAGAGGCAAAGAAGCATATGCGTATTGAAGAGTGGGATCTCGTAGGAAAAAGCCTCTCTGAGATTCAGCCTAATTTCACTACGCAGCTTCTCACATTCACAGAATATGGTGGTACAGAGTATAAAATATCAGTACTGACAAAGTTCGGCTACAATACCTCTGAAATGGCAACATTAATTTCATTAAGTATTTCCGGAGTATCTATGAGCCGCTCCAGGCTCTATGAGAAACTGTTTTCCCGAAAAGGGACAACAGAGGATTTTAATAGGTTTATTCTCTCACTATAAGGAAGTTGCAAAGAATTTGTGAAAAATTTCACAGCATAAGATTTTGATTTGTGAAAATTTTGTGAAGCATATTTCTTGGCTATCTTCGCTTTTACCCATAATTTTATGGCAAAAAACAGAAGATGATGAGAAAGTTTTTATTTTTACTTTTTGGCATTTTTGCCATATCTTTAAATGCCTTCAGCGATGAGATTCCTGTGAATGTGGAAGTTATCGACCCTGTAGGTAATGGCCCTGGTCATCGTGCCCCAGCACTTCTCCCCTGTGTGACTTCTGAAGACGACAATGTCTTCATCTATGCACCTTATTATATAGAGAGCATGGAAGTGGTGATAAAGGATGCTGCGGGTGAAGTGATCTATACCTACACCTCTGCGATGGTAGCTGGAAAGAACACTATAGCCTTGCCTGCACTGGTGAGTGAAGAGAAATACAGCATTGAGCTGAGCTATGGCTCGTTCCATCTGTTGGGGTATTTCACGCTTTAATTCATTGTGGATGCTATGAAACGTGGCCTATTAGCAATAATAGCCATCTCTCTTTCTGCCTCCTGCGCTGACAACAGGTCTGCCTCTGTGGCAGACATTGTCAGCCAGTGGGAGGGTAGGGAGATATTGTTCCCAGAAAACTCCGTCTTCACCATCCAAGGGTGCGATACAGTGGACTTCCAGTTTCAGAATGCTCCCTACAAGATTCTCACCTATGTAGATTCCGTGGGGTGCATGAGCTGTAAGCTACAGCTGATGAACTGGAGCAAGTATATTCAGGAATTGGATTCAGTGACGGGAAACTCTGTGCCAGTGGCATTTTTCATCAATGCTTCTGACCAGAAGGAACTGAGCTACATCACCCGTCGTGATGGATTCAAGCATCCTGTCTGCTTTGATGAAGAGGATGAAATCAATAGACTGAATCAGTTTTCCGCAAACATGACCTTCCAGACGTTCCTGCTTGACAGGGAAAACAGGGTGGTGGGCATAGGTAATCCTGTACACAATGCAAATGTCAAGGCGTTATACTACCGCATCATTAAGGGCGAAGGAATGCCTATGGCTTCTTCACAAGCTATGACTTCGCTGGCAATGAATGTCAATGAGATAGACTTCGGGCGCTTTGGGATAGGTGAACCTCAGAAGCGAAAGGTGCAGGTGACCAATACTGGCAGTGAGTTGCTGGTGATCAACGATGTCACTACCTCCTGTGGCTGCACAGAGGTGGAGTTCAGCCGTGAGCCAGTGCGGCCAGGACAGAGCACTGAGCTCCTAGTGCGCTATAATCCTGACGTGAAGGGCTTTTTCAGCAAAACTATCTCCATTTATAGCAATGCAGGAAACACTCCTGCCACCATAGTATTAAGGGGAAATGTGGAATAGGAAATAACAATATGTGTAAGAATCAACAAAGAAAGGAGGAATATAAGAAAAAAAATGTTAAATACTTGGGAGTATAAATGATAGTTTTATACTTTTGACGGGTTGAACCTTTCCGAAATAAGGTGAAGTAACACTATTTGAACTTTTAAATTGAAAATAGAATGAAGAAAGCAATATTTGCAGCAGTTTTTGCCTTTGCTGTGATAATCGGTGGTCATCAATACTTTAAGAATCAAACTAATAGTAACCTTTCAGAAATTATGAAAGCCAATGTGGAGGCATTGGCCGGTTGGGATGAACCAGATCCGAACCAGCCAGAAGACGATGGAACATGTTATGATACTATTACAGGAGCTCAAGGCTTGTGGGTTCGTTATTGCCAGACTTGTACAATAATTGCAGGAAAACCATCGGCATTCTCAGGTAAAGGAAAATGTGGATAATACATAAATTATTAAAGTATGAATAAAATCTGTCACATTGCTTCTATTTTAGTTTTGTCTCTTATGGTATCTTGTAATCATAAGCAAATAGTCTCTTCAGAAAACTATATGATATTTGATGAAGTTGTATATGCAACGCAATTTCCCATCAATGTAACACTCGCAGATGCTGAGGATACTGGTTTTGACATTATTGGCATAAATAACTTTCAATTATTAGACTCCATGCTTTTTATTAGTTCAAGGGAGCGTGATGGCTTTTGGCAGTTCTTCTCGATGAATGACAAACGGCTGAAAGGAAAAATTCTCAGCTTGGGACAAGGCCCTAATGAGTTTTTCTTTCCTGTGTCTGATGGAAATGTCTTTTCTTTCGAGAATAATACGGAGAGCCTATACGGATATATCTTTGATAATCAGCATGGCTACGTATATCAGATTGATGTAGACGCATCCCTGTCAGAGGGAGAAATAGTCATGTCAATACTGTCTAAGGATCTGCCAAACTCTGTAGTGAGTTGTAAGGTTATAGACGGACATACCTATTTATGCAGAGAAATTGTAGAGGGTGCCAAGCGACAGGTGAGATATGTGCTTAATGATGGGAAGAAACTTGTTCCAGAGGTATTAGAAAAGCTGAATAGAGCAATGGTGGCAGATATATCAAACGGGTTAGATCATAATATTATTTCATCTATGATTCAGAGACAGGGAGGTAGATTTTTGGAATCAATGCCTTATTTGAATTATGTAAATATCTATTCGTTGGATGGAAAGCTTGGGAAAACTATCTGTATGGATGAGAAGTTGCTTGATATAAATTCAGTACAAGCCTTACCAGACGGACTTCGTAACTATGTTTCTATTTCAGAAAGAGCTTTTGAACGCTTTTTTGGTGTTGCCACTTATAATCATACATGGATGGAATGGGAATTAGGAACTTTTCGAGGCTCTCAGATTAAACTTTTCGATTGGGAAGGGCAGCCGCTGGCAGTGATAAATCTTGATAGGTTTGTAAGTGCTTTTGACATAGATTTTAAAAGGGGTGAATTATATGTGCTTAGTCTGCGTGAAGATGAGTTTGTAAAATATGATATTAATGAATTGCTTCATCAATTAGGTGTGTAATAGCTTTGTGAGAGAATCCTTCCAGAAAATAAGATGAAGTAACGAAATTCAGTTAATTAAAAAGGAACTACAATGAAGAAAATTATATTTACAGTAGTATTTGCTATGGCTGTTATAATAGTTGGTCATCAATGCTTTAAGAAACAGGCAAATGATAATCTTTCAGAAATAATGAAAGCCAATGTGGAGGCTCTGGCATTAGAACCTAATGACCCGAATGAACCTATATTCTATTATGTTTATCCATGTCCTGCATTGTACAAGAATCGTTGTAGTAGTAGATATGAAGAATATCGACCATATTGTTATACCATGTCATTTTGTAATTAAATGAACAGGATTATTATCTACATCGTTTTTTCGTTCCTTCTCGTCTCATGCTCAGAGAAGATAAAAGAGGAGTATGCTATAGACAAGTGCATGGCTATAGAAAAGATAGTGCTGCCAGAGTCGGAGGTGCTGAACATGAAGACGTATTTCATAACTGCTTCCTATGGGCAGTTGCTTTATGGCTATAATATGAAAGAGCATGCACTGGATGTTTTCAACCTTCAGACCATGACCTCAAGGCAGATAGGCATGGAGTATGAGGGGCCAGATGCCGTTGTTGGAGACATCAGTGCGTTACTGGTGAGTTCTCCAGATTCCATCTGGGTTTGTGACGAGGCCATGCACATCCTTCTGCTGAATGCAGAGGGTGGGGTACGTCAGACTCTAAATGTCACAGACTTTCTGAATGAAGGAGAGAGTGCATTGATAGACCGTAATCATGCCACATCGACTGCTCAAATCAATTACGATGAGCAGGCGGACAAAATCATGTTTGGTGTCAGAGTGCGCGATGGTGCGAGGAAGGGGTTTCTGGTGAGAGCGGTGTCATTGTCGAGTGGTGATTATAGTGACTATGAACTGGATAACTCTGTCTCTGTCCCTAACGTGGCAGATGGATTGTACGCTAATATGAGCAAGCCTAACATCGTATTTGCCAATGGTAAGGTGCTTTATAACTACCCTGTAGAGTCCCATGTCTATGTGTTGGACTTCAGGACAGGTGAGCGACAGACGGTAGAAGCTGTTAGTCACTATTCCAAAAACGTGGCAGATAAGTGCCGTGACATGACTGACTATGCCGAATGGGAACGTCATGGCATCATCAATCCCCACTTCTTTGAGGTGATGTACGTTCCGGACTCTCATGCCTATGTACGTTTACACCTCAGTGAGCATGAATTCTCTGACGAACCCGACTTGACCAAAGTGAATGATGATAGAGATATGTACTTGACGTTATTTGATGAAGATTTTAATATGATAGGTGAATCAAAATTGCCCTCTCATCGCTATAGCTATTATACGGGTTGGTGTGCATTGGCAGATGGAATTTGCCTATTTGTAAATAACTCTCTGGATGAAGCAGAGAAGTCGGAGGAATTGGTGCTGGATTATTATAAGATATCGTTATAATTACATATTGTGTCGTCAAAGAAGGAGATTTGTCAGTTGGAAAGTTCGATAGTTTTATACTATTGGCGGGTAAACCTTTCCAAAATAAGGAACTAACGGAATAAATAATACAACTTAAATAGTTCAAAGTTATGAAGAAAATATTTTTTGCAGCAGTGCTTGCCATAGTTACTGCTATTGGCGGATACCACTATTATAATGCAAATGGCACAGAAAACCTCTCTGACATCGCCAAAGCCAATATTGAGGCATTGGCAGATTGGCATCCTTCACCAATCTGCTATCGGGAATATGTAGAGGATACTTATGCTCCTATAGCTCTTCAAATAGTACCATGCGATGATTGTAAGAAGACCATTTGGGTTACATCGTGTTCATCACGTGGTACTTGTGATAATTAATTACCATTGCCTATGAAAGTTATCGTGGCCAGTCTTTGTGCTTTATGTCTGCTCTCTTGCCAAAAGAGCATCGTTGAGAAACAGGTTAGCACTTTTCCTATAGTTGAGAACCTTGCAGCCGAAGAAGTGCAGGTGCCACCAGAACTACTTGCCCCTTCCAGTCTCTTTATAGCAGGAGATAAATTGGTAGTCCCGCAAATCAGGATGGATACGGTGTTCTATGTGTACGACTTGCCGTCTTGTAGATTCGCTTTTAAGGATGGCATCAAAGGACTAGGTCCTAACGATATTGGCAACCTGAATTTTAGGACTTTCTCTGCCTATGGCTCAGATTTCAGGGTGCTGTCATCGTCTGATATGAAGATACATCAATATGGCGTAGAGGAGCATCAGATAGTGGACAGGCACAATGCCTTTGACTTGGCCACTTCTTTTGGCGTGAATTCTTTCTCGTTTGTCGGTGATTCGCTGTTCGTGTGTATGACAGACATGGAAAGTGGCTATGAACTAGAACTGCACAATATAGCGGGGACAATGAGTATGCCTTTCAGTGATGTACCTAATTGGCACGGCTATAATGCTGATCCGAATGAACTGATATTCATATATTTCAAGAATACAGTAGGGAAGCCCGATGGTTCTAAGATGGCTGCATTTTATGCATATTGGAAGCGTTTTAGGATTTATGATGACCAAGGTGTACTGATTAGTGATGTGAGGGTAGAGGACAGTTCGATACCAAATTTTAAAAGCGATGTCATGAGCAGGGAGCAATACTATGTATCCTATCCCAAGGCTACGGACGAGTACCTGTTTTGCCTATACACTAATCCAGATGATGGCCAATCAGAACTTCATGTGTTCGACTGGGAGGGCAATGCAGTTGCCAGATTTGCATTAGGTAGGAGGTTGGATTTCTTTGACTATGATGAAAAGCAGAACATGATATATGCCATAGACTCTTCTATAGATGATAGAATTTTTGTCTATTCATTACCTGTTCTCAATTGAAGCTTTTTATGCCAGGACATAGCTGTACGGAACTGTTCAAACGCGCGGCCAACTGGATGGCAAACTTCATCATCGCGAGCTTCTGCTTAGTGGTACTCTGGCTTCTGCTCCAAATCACAACCTATGCCAGTTTCAAAGTGCCTACAGGCTCTATGGAGCCAACGCTTGTTTCTGGTGATTATGTGCTGGTGAACAAGTGGATTATGGGTGGCAGGGTGTTCAATGTACTCGATGCGCTGGATGGCAAGCAGGTAAGCATCAGAAGATTGCCAGGATGGAGAGAGGCAGAGCGTGGCGATGTGTTGGTGTTCAATTTCCCTTACCCCAATAGTCGGCGTGACAGCCTCTACATGGATGTGATGCTCTACTACGTGAAACGCTGCATTGCCTTGCCTGGAGATACACTGGAGATACGTGATGCGCACTATTATATAAAAGGTATGCCTGAGCCTCTGGGCTATGTGAAAGGACAAGACCAACTGCATGAGATGCTGCGATACGAAAGCCCTGAGGCCCTGAAAATTCTTGGCGTGAAGACTGGAGGTTTATGGTGTGGGAATCTGGACAGTGTACTGCCAATAGTAGTGCCATGCAAAGGCATTGGGCTGCAGATGAACAGCAGAAATGTGCAGCTATATCGTAAGTTGATAGAATGGGAAACTGGTGAAAAGTTAATGCTGGATAGCTTGGGCAACGCCTATCTTTCTGGCCGTGTTCTGCATGCCTATAGGTTTAAGAAGAATTACTACTTCATGGCTGGTGACAATGCCGCCCACAGTAATGATTCCCGCTATTGGGGCTTGGTGCCTGAGGAGTATATCGTAGGTGTTGCCACGCACATCTGGAAGTCGGAGAACCTCAGCACAGGCAAGATCCGCTGGGATAGAGTGATGAAACGGATTAATTAAAAACAAGAACCATAAAGAAAGGAGAAGAGAGAGAAAAAAATGTTAACTATTTGGGAGTATAAATGATAGTTTTATACTTTTGACGGGTAAAACCTTTCTGAAATAAGGTGAAGTAAAAGAATGATATGAATAATAATACTGAAAATGCAATGAAAAAGAATTTTATAATAGCGGCATTCATATCTGTGTTATCGTTAAACGCAGGGAATGTGAATGGAACTCAAAATGGAACAGTTTCGCAAGAGCTATCTAAAGAAGATACTGGCGACTCTCCAAATAAGGGAGGATGGATTCCTTTTAGTTATGATACGAGTGTATCAGAACAGGGCCCAAATGGGTGTACAATTGTAACAGTAACAACACATTGCGAATGTATTTCAGGAGGTGCTCAAAACTGTAAAAGATTTGAATATGAGCAAAGATATTACATACCTTAAGGGAAAAAGGATATTGTTTTGTTTCTTGATTCTGTTCCTTTTTGTTGGATGCAGTAGGAATACTGCACCCGCAGAAAGGAAGAGTTATGACATTGACTCCGCAGAGAAGATGGATCTGCCCTTATCTGGGATGAAGTATATTCCGTTGGAAACGACTGACGAGTCACTTGTAGGCCGAATCAAGAAGGTGATTTATCATGATCACCTTTTCTTCATTTACGATAAAAGTTGGGAAAGCGTGTTTATCTTCACTGATGACGGGGATTTTGTCCAGAAGATAGACCGAATGGGCAACGGCCCAGGCGAATATGTCCAAACGATGGACATTGACGTAGATGAAAATGGCTATCTCTATGTGTCTGATGTAGAGAGAAGGTGTATCATGGTCTATTGGGGCGAAGGATATCGTAATTATAAGGAAATCAAAATTGGCCATCCTTTTATAGAGTTTATTGTGGAGAACGAGCATTCCATCTATTTGGCTGGGGTGGCGCTCAACGGGGCTATCAACGTCAATTTAGCCCATTTTGATGTCGAAAACGAAACCTTAAATGTGCTTGAGGAAACAAGATACGAAAACGAATATCAAACCCTGCGATCTTCTCCGCAGAGTCTTTTTCGTACGCCCTCAGGTTTATACTACTTTGACCATTTGAGCCATGCCGTACTTTCTCTGCAAGACGGAAAGGCAACAACACACCTTGAGATATTGTCAGACAGATGGCCGTCGGAGGATGTGATGGAAAGTTGGCAAAACAAGAGTCCTATGGAGATACTTACAGACAGGGACCATATTCGTGACCTGTATGCCTATTACGAGACTGACAAGCATACGCTAGTGCAGCTCACAGCGATACCTCAGATTGTTGTATTGATAGATAAGGAATCGGGGCGCTATACGCTTGTAAATAGGGTAACTGATAAGTCTTTTCCCATATTTGTCAGTGCCTGTACTTCAAATAAAGATGCCTTTCTCTCCACCTGTTTGCCAACAGCCGAGAATATAGAGAAGATTATGAAAAGCCCTGCTATTGATGATACTTTACGTAAGAAACTGTCAGAACTCGATGAGGAATCCAATCCTATTCTGATTCTTTATGATTTAGATTATCATGGGGATATGTAGTATCGAGAGCATTACTTTTCTCCCCGATTCTCTTTATCATCAACAGGCCGTTCTGTCAGATTATGCTCTAAGTTTGATATTAATAGACTATCTTTAGAGAGATATGAGTGCTTTAGTGCTTCATAATCATAATACATCGCAGAATCTGGCTTCTCTATGGCAGTATAGTAAAAAGCAAGTCCTGTCAGAGCAGAGGCTTTGTCGGATTCTTTTGAAGATATCTTATATAGATCTTTGTATGTAGCTAATGATTTTTCATAATAACCAGCATCGCCATATAAATTAGCCAAAGAACTCAATAAATGCTTCTTAGTTTCTATAGTACTAGAATCTGAATCTAATTGTACAATAAGCAACCCTTCCTGTAAAAGCTCAATGGCTTTCTCTGTTTGCCCCATCTCTTCTTCAAATCTTCCTTTGTAAAGCAAGGCTGTGGCTCTGTCTGGAGAATTCTTTTTATAATAATTCAAGGCAATGTCAAGTAGTGAGTCACAAGGCACAAGTGGGCGATAAGTCTTGTTAGTAGCTTTTGCCAGCAGCAGGGCGTAGCGGGCAGTCTCCTGCCTTGACATCGGAAGGCGGTAGTGCAGCGAGTCGAGCAGGGAGAAGGCACTGTCGGGATGCGCTTCCAT
>CALAEY010000097.1 GCA_937891085.1 uncultured Prevotellaceae bacterium
GCTCTCTTCCTTCAACAGCAGCTGCTGGTTGCGTGCCAGACGCTCAGAGAAGTCGGATGCCTCTTCATAAGTCACGTTGAACGGGGTCACTGTCATAGAGTCTACACCACCCAGTGCAGCACTCATGGCCTGAGTCTGCGTACGCAGCAGGTTCATGTGAGCATCGAATACAGAGAGGTTATAAGTAGAGGTAGTAGCATGTACGTGAATCTTGCAAGCTTCCTTGTTGTCAGTGTACTGAGACATGATGTCTGCCCAAAGCATACGAACGGCACGGAACTTAGCGATCTCCATGAAGTAGTTCAAGCTGATACCCAAGTTGAAACGCAGCTTCTGGTTAGCGGTCTCTGCAGGAACACCTGCTTCTACCAACTTGCTGATGTACTCATTACCCCAAGCCAGTGCATAACCCAGCTCCTGATAGATGAATGAACCAGCATCGGTCAGTGTCACACCATTTACGCTCACTACCTGGAACTGTGGCAGCTCTGCAGTAGCCTCGATGAGTTCCTTAGCAACCTCTACAGCGTTCTCCAACTCATGACCACGCGTCATCATCTTATTGATGAAGTCGAAGTCGATAGAGCCTTTCAGCTTCTCCAGTGGGTAGCCCTGCTTCTTGAAGTAAGCTACTAATGCCTTGGCCAGTTCCACAGCATGCTTCTGGCAACCACGGAAGTTCAGCTCTACACACTCAGGCACGATGCCCTGAAGCAATGTCTCCAGATAAGCCTCGGTGATGTCTGCACGTCCTACGTGGAATGACAGAGAGTCGATACCGCGATTCAGGATATCCAGAGCCTTCTTGTTAGCCTCAGCAGGATCTGCTACCTTGATTTCCTGACGAATGAGCCAGTTGTTCTCATTCTTTTTCTTTCCTCTCAAGTAAGGGAATTCACCTGGGAGAGAATTGACCGTCTTCAGGTCTTTCAAATCTTCGAGACGATAGAAAGGCTGCACATTGAAGCCCTCGTTCGTTCTCCAAACCAATTTCTTCTCAAACGGAGCACCCTTCAGGTCAGTGGTGATTTTGTCAATCCACTGCTGCGTGGTGGTAGGCTCAAATTCGGAGAAGAGTCTTTCTTTAATTTCTGCCATAATTTATTTGATTAAAAAAAATAAGTTCTTAATAGCGGTGCGAAGTTACAACTTTTACGCCACATTTTTAATATAAAATGCAAAAAATATGCATAAAAGATACTTCCGAAGGTGCTTTTCATGCTTCTTAGGGACATTTTGACAAGCTGAGTTTCAAAATTCAATCGTTTGCACGTGTAAAAGACGGATTATAGCGAAATACTTGCAGGACACTGGAAAAGTTCGTAACTTTGCACCCAGAAAACAAACGGCTAAACCCTTTAAGTTATGGATTGGTTATCAAATTTACTATGGGATTCAAGTTCTGTGGCCCATATCGTGTTCCTTTATTCCTTCGTTATCGCCATTGGTGTACTACTTGGAAAGATCAAGGTTTTCGGGGTGTCACTCGGAGTTACGTTCATCCTCTTCATGGGTATCTTCGTGGGGCATTTCGGTTTCACGGCACAACCTGATATCCTGCACTTCATCCGTGATTTCGGGCTCATCTTGTTTGTTTTCTGTATCGGCTTGCAGGTAGGGCCGTCGTTCTTCTCCAGTTTCAAGGAAGGAGGCATACGCCTGAACATCCTTGCTGCGCTTATCATCGTACTGAATATCATAGTGACCCTCGCCATCTATTATGCCGACAGTCGTATGGATCTGCCCATGATGATCGGCGTACTCTACGGAGCAGTGACCAATACGCCTGGTCTTGGTGCTGCACAGGAGGCGCTCAACCAGCTTAATTATACAGGCGATCCCATAGCCTTGGGTTATGCCTGTGCCTACCCGCTTGGTGTTATAGGCATCATCCTCTCTATGATCCTGATCCGTCAGTTGCTGAAGATCAATCTGAAGAAGGAGAGCGAAGAGATTGCCAATCAGGAAGAAGACGCCCATCACAAGCCTCGCGAACTACATATCGAGGTGCGCAATGAGAGCATCGAGGGCAAGAAGTTGCTCCAAGTGAAGCAGTTTATCGGACGCGACTTTGTGGTGTCACGCATCAAGCATGCCACAGAGATTGAAGTCCCCAATCATAACACGATTTTCTTCCTTGGCGACATTCTGCGCGTGGTGTGCAACGAGGATGATGCCCCTGCCATCACGGCCTTTATCGGACGTGAGGTAGAGCCTATCAAATGGAAAGATAAGGAAACGCCAATGGTGGCTAAGCGTGTGCTGCTGACTCGTTCCAACTTCAACGGGAAGAAACTGGGCAACCTACATTTCAGAAGTATGTATGGGGTGAATGTGACGCGTGTCATCCGTTCTGGTATGGAGCTGTTTGCAGCACCGAGCCTCGCCCTCCAGGTAGGCGACCGTCTGATTGTCGTTGGTCAGCAGGATGATGTGGAGCATGTAGCACAACTCTTAGGCAATGAGATCAAGGAACTGAATACGCCGAATATCGTTACCATCTTCATCGGTATTTTCCTCGGCATCTTAGTGGGTAGTTTCCCCATCGTTTTCCCAGGTATGCCTACACCTGTGAAACTCGGTTTGGCAGGAGGTCCTCTTGTGGTGGCTATCTTGGTGGGGCGCTTCGGACATAAGTTCAAGATGGTAACCTATACTACAACGGCAGCCAATCTGATGATGCGTGAGATAGGCATTTCCCTCTTCTTGGCAAGCGTCGGGATTGAGGCAGGTGCCAGCTTTGTTCAAACGGTGATTCAAGGCGATGGCCTGCTCTACGTAGTCTATGGTTTTCTCATCACACTGATTCCGCTGATGCTCGTAGGTCTGTTTGCCCGTCTGTATTGGAAGGTCAACTACTACACGCTCATTGGTATGCTTGGAGGTAGCTACACACAACCTGCCGCCTTGGCTTATAGCACACAAATAGCGGACAACGCGGCTCCCTCACTAGGGTATTCCACCGTTTATCCGCTATCCATGTTCTTACGCATCTTGGCAGGCCAAATGATCCTGCTGATGCTCTTATAGACTGAGTCTCTTACGCACGAAGGCTTCAATGAAGTCCACCGTTCCATCGATTCCCAGTTGTGAGGAATTGATGCAGAGATGGTACGATTTCGCAACGCCCCATTTCTTGTTGGTGTAGTAGTTGTAATACTCCGCACGTTTCTTTTCGCCCTTCTCTATGAACTCCTCTGCTTGCTCAGCGGTGAAGTTGTGGAGTTCCATCAGTCGCTTGATGCGGTCGTCCTTGTCGGCAGTGATGAACACGCTCACACAGCGAGGGTTCTCACGCAGGATATAGTCTGCGCAGCGCCCCATGAAAAGGCACGATTTCTCTTCGGCCAAACTGCGAATCACATCACTCTGTACCTTGAACAGGGCATCGTTGCTCAGGCTGTTCATCGCTGGGATGCTACCCTCCGAAATGAAAGGGAAGCGAATGCTGAAGAGGCCACGTGGTCCAGATTGAGCCTGCTCATCGGCGCGCTCAAAGAACTCTGCGCACAGTCCGCTCTCTTCCGATGCCAAGTTGATCAGTTCCTTGTCATAGAAGTCAATGCCCAGTCTGGCTGCCAGTTTCTCTCCCACGTTTCGGCCACCGCTACCCAACTGTCGGCCTACGCTAACAACAAAATTCTCAGTCATTTTCAGTGTTTTTAAGGATATTTCCTGAGCAAATATAAAGCAAAAAATCTACAAAACGAAAGAAAAACAACAATTTTTTCATTTTGTAACAGAAATTTCACATCAAGCGGCAAAGAAGATATTGATTCTTATTCCAAAAGCAAATGAAGCTTCTCCGTCCAGTCTTCTCCCTCGCGAGGCTGATAGGTTTGAATGCCGAGAGACGCTGCCACCTCCACATTGCGGCATCCATCATCGAGGAAAAGTGTTTCCGAAGGATTGATCTGCTCTTTCTCCAGCATCAGTTGGAAGATGGCAGGATCGGGCTTCATAAGGCGGCATTGGTAGCTCAGGTAGCAAGCATCGAAATAGCCGCTCAGGGTACGACCGTCACCACTGAATTCCGGACTCATCGCCCATGACATCATGTATGGATTGGTATTCGAAAGCAGAATCAAGCGATAGCCTTTCTGACGCAGCGCCACCAGCGTATCGAGGTTGCAGCGCGGCACACTCTGCACGAAGCCCTTCCAAGCATAGAGACAGTCGGCAGGGGTAAGGTCGCATCCTGCCAGTGCACTCAGTTGTTCCCGAAACTCTTCCGCCGTGATTTTACCGCTCTCCAGATCGCCGAAGATGCCCGACTGTGCAAAAGGATCCAGATAGGTACGGATATTCTCCACACCCATGTCATAGAATCGGCGCACAGCCTGCTCGAAGTCCAGCGTGATGATCACGCCTCCCAAGTCAAAAACTATATTCTTAATCATATCTTTTTAAACTTTCTAAACTGCATCCACAGCATGACTGCAGCCACGATGGTAGATATCAGGTCGCTCAAAGGCATGCTATACCACACGCCGTCTACGCCGAAGATTTCGGGCAGTATCAGGATGCACGGCAGCAAGAAAAGCAACTGGCGCGTCAGACTCAGGAAGATGGCCTTCGGAGCCATGCCAATGCTCTGGAAGAAGTTGGTCGTCACCATCTGGAAGCCCACCACAGGAAATACCAGAACCATGATGCGCAGGGCCCGCACAGAGATACGTACCAGTTCTTCATCGGTAGTAAAGATACGTACCAGCACCTCAGGCACTAGCTCGCCCAGCAAGAAGGCGGTTGTAGTGACCAGCGTAGCCCACATCACCGTGATTTTCAGCACTCCCGTCACGCGGTGGTATAATTTCGCACCGTAGTTATAGCCCGCTATAGGCTGCATACCCTGGTTCAGACCCACCACCACCATCACGGCCACGAAAACCAGTCGGTTCACCACACCATAGGCACCTATGGCATAGTCGCCGCTAGTGCGCATCAAGGCCTTATTGATGAGTATCACCACCAAGCAAGAAGCCAGGTTCATCAAGAAAGGCGCCATACCGATGGAAAGTGAGGCCGTCACGATGCGCTTCTTCAGACTGAAGATGCCACGACTGAAGTGGAGCAGTTCATTCTTGTTGGAGAACAGTTTGATCTGCCACATCAGCGAGAGGCTCTGCGCGATGACCGTAGCCACCGCCGCACCGCGGATGCCCATATCCAGTCCGAAGATGAAGATGGGGTCTAGGATGGTATTCACTACCACCGTGGCAATGGTGGCATACATGGAGTCCTTAGGGTGACCCGACGCACGCAGCAAGGCATTCATTCCGAAGTAGAGGTGCGTGATGACATTGCCCAGAAGGATGATCTGCATATAGTCACGGGCATAGGGGATGGTGTTCTCACTAGCGCCGAAGAAGTAGAGGATGGGATCCAAGAAGATCAACGCCACCACCGTAAGCAGCAGGCCTAAGCCGATGTTCAGATCCACCACGTTACCCAGCACATGACGGGCCGTATCATAGTCTTTCTGCCCCAGCTTCACCGACACCAGCGTAGCGGCACCCACGCCCACCAGAGAGCCGAAAGCACCTGCCACGTTCATCAGTGGGAAGGTGATGGCAATGCCAGAGATAGCCATGGCACCCACGCCCTGACCGATGAAGATGCTATCCACCATATTATACAGCGACGAGGCCGTCATGGCGATGATGGACGGAATGGCATACTGTGCCAGCAGTTTACCGACTTTTTCAGTGCCAAGCGCGGTAGGTATTTTCTTATCTGTCATATCAATCTTTTATAAATCGGCTGCAAAGGTACGCATTTTCTCCATACAAAATAGGGGAATCTAAAAAATAATCCTTAACTTTGCCCGTAATTTGAGTATATAGGTACTATTATGAATGTTTTAGAACTGAGTGAGCAAGAAATAATACGCAGACAGAGTCTGCAAGAATTGCGCAATATGGGCATCAACCCCTATCCTGCTGCCGAGTTTCCCACCAATGCCTTCAGTACCGATATCCGTGCGGAGTTTAAGGACGATGACGAGGAGAAACGTGAGGTAGTGATTGCAGGACGAATGATGAGCCGCCGCGTGATGGGCAAGGCCAGTTTCGCAGAGCTGCAAGACAGTAAGGGGCGCATTCAGGTGTACGTCACTCGCGATGACATCTGCCCAGATGAGAACAAAGATCTTTATAATGTGGTTTTCAAACGCCTGCTGGACATCGGCGACTTCATCGGTGTGAAGGGTTTCGTGTTCCGCACGCAGACGGGTGAGATTTCAGTGCATGCACAGAGCCTCACCTTGCTTTCCAAGAGTTTGAAGCCGCTCCCCATCGTGAAATATAAGGATGGCGTGGCCTACGATAAATTCGAGGATCCAGAGCTGCGCTATCGCCAGCGCTATGTGGACTTAGTGGTAAATGACGGTGTGAAGGAGACCTTCATGCAGCGTGCCACCGTGATACGCACCATGCGCCGTGTGCTCGACGAGGCTGGCTATACCGAGGTAGAGACTCCTACCCTGCAGGCTATTGCCGGTGGTGCCAGTGCCCGTCCGTTCATCACACACTTCAACGCTCTGAATACCGATATGTATATGCGCATCGCCACGGAGCTTTACTTGAAGCGCCTCATCGTGGGCGGTTTCGAGGGTGTGTATGAAATCGGAAAGAATTTCCGCAACGAGGGTATGGATCGTAACCACAACCCTGAATTCACCTGCATGGAGCTGTATGTGCAGTATAAGGACTACAACTGGATGATGTCTTTCACCGAGAAGTTGCTTGAAACCATCTGCATCGCCGTGAACGGTAAGCCAGAGCGTGAGATCGACGGACAGATCGTCAGCTTCAAGGCTCCTTACCGCCGCTTGCCTATCCTCGATGCCATCAAGGAAAAGACAGGGTTCGACTGCGAGGGTAAGACCGAGGAGGAGATC
Source organism: uncultured Prevotellaceae bacterium (assembly GCA_937891085.1). Taxonomy (GTDB): domain Bacteria; phylum Bacteroidota; class Bacteroidia; order Bacteroidales; family Bacteroidaceae; genus Bacteroides. The sequence continues at coordinate 6,902 of CALAEY010000097.1, forward strand.
CGTGCGTTCTGCTTAGAGAAGGGCATGGAGGTAGATGAGACCATGGGTAAGGGTAAGCTTATCGACGAGCTCTTCGGAGAGTTCTGCGAGGGCACGTTCATCCAGCCTACCTTCATCACCGACTATCCTGTGGAGATGTCACCGCTGACTAAGATGCACCGCAGTAAGCCCGGACTCACCGAGCGCTTCGAGCTGATGGTGAATGGCAAGGAGTTGGCCAATGCCTATTCAGAGCTGAACGACCCACTCGATCAGGAAGAGCGCTTCAAGGAGCAGATGCGACTGGCCGATAAGGGTGACGATGAGGCCATGATCATCGATCAGGACTTCCTCCGTGCACTGCAGTATGGCATGCCTCCAACGAGCGGCATCGGCATCGGCATCGACCGTCTGGTGATGCTCATGACGGGCAAGACCTTCATTCAGGAAGTGCTGTTCTTCCCTCAGATGAAGCCAGAGAAGAGTGCGCCAAAAGACCCTGTGGCCAAGTACACCGCCCTAGGCATCGACGAGGCTTGGGTACCAGTGATCCAGAAGGCTGGCTACAATGTGGTGGAAAGCATGAAGGAAGTGAATCCCCAGAAGCTCCACATGGAGATTTGTGGCATCAATAAGAAATTTAAGTTGGAATTACCCAACCCAAGCGTAGCTGACGTGCAGGCGTGGATTGAGAAAATCTAAAGCAGGCAGAGATGAATTCACTAGGAAGGATAGCGATCATGGGTGGAGGTAGTTGGGCCACCGCCATTGCCAAGATGGTACTGGCGCACCAACCCTACATCAATTGGTACATGCGGCGTGAAGACCGCATTGCCGAATTCCTTCGTCTTGGACATAACCCTGCCTACCTCACCGATGTGCAGTTTGATACCGAGCGCATCCACTTCAGTAGTGATATAAATAAGGTGGTGGAAGAATCAGACACCCTGGTGTTCGTCACACCGTCACCTTACCTGAAGAGCCACCTCACCAAGCTCACTGCCGATATCAAGAGTAAGTTCATCATCTCGGCCATCAAGGGTATCGTGCCTGATGAGAACCTCATTGTGTCGGAGTATTTCCAGAAGGTGTATGGCGTACCCGCAGAGAACTTTGCCGTGATAGCCGGCCCGTGTCATGCAGAGGAGGTGGCCTTCGAGCGTCTGTCGTACCTCACCACGGCCTGTGCCGACATCAACAGGGCGCACATGGTGGCGCAACTGGTCACCTGCCCTTACATCAAGGCCTCTATCAGTCGCGACGTGGCAGGCATCGAGTATGCCTGTGTGCTGAAAAATATCTACGCCATTGCGTCGGGTATCAGCATCGGTTTGAAGTATGGCGACAATTTCCAAGCCGTGCTCATCAGCAGCGCCAGCAGGGAGCTGGAGCATTTCTTGGAGGTGGCACACCCCTTCAAGCGCAATGTGAAAGACTCGGTGTACCTGGGCGACCTTATGGTGACCGCCTACTCCAAGTTCAGCCGCAACCGCTCCTTCGGCACCATGATCGGACAGGGCTATTCCGTGAAGAGTGCCCAGATAGAGATGCAGATGATAGCCGAGGGCTACTATGGCGCGCGCTGCATCACGCTGAAGAACATGGAGTGCAATGCCGACATTCCTATCGTGAATGCCGTGTACAACATACTCTACCGTCAGGCATCGCCCAGCATGGAGTTTCGCAGGCTCACGGAGATGCTGAAATAACAGAAAGAAATAATTCATAATTTATAATTCATAATTTAAGCATATGATTAAGTTAGACATCGAAAAGACATTCGGATTTGTATCCAAGGAGAGCGTTTATGCTTACGCTCCGAAGGCACAGGCTGCCGCAGAGGCTCTGGAGAAGGGCACTGGACTGGGCAACGACTTCTTAGGTTGGCTTCACCTGCCATCATCTATCACCAAGGAAGTGCTTGATGACATCAACGCCACTGCCAAGGTGCTGCGTGACAATTGTGAGGTAGTGATTGTAGCCGGTATCGGCGGTAGCTACTTGGGCGCACGCGCTGTGATCGAGACACTGAGCAACAGCTTCGAGTGGCTGAAGGAGAAGAAAGAGAACCCAGTGATCCTGTATGCTGGCAACAACATCAGCGAGGACTACCTCTTTGAGCTCACTGAGTACCTGAAGGATAAGAAATTCGGTGTGATCAATATCTCTAAGTCAGGTACCACTACCGAGACTGCCTTGGCCTTCCGTCTGCTGAAGAAGCAGTGCGAAGATCAGCGCGGCAAGGAGATGGCCCGCAAGGTCATCGTGGCCATCACCGACGCTAAGAAGGGTGCTGCCCGTGTGACAGCCGACAATGAGGGTTACAAGAGCTTCGTGATTCCCGACAATGTAGGCGGTCGTTTCTCTGTCCTCACTCCAGTAGGCTTGCTGCCTATCGCCGTAGCTGGCTTCAGCATCGAGAAGTTGGTAGCCGGTGCCGTGCAGATGGAGAAGGCTTGCGCTGTGGACGTACCATTCGAGCAGAATCCTGCTATGATCTATGCTGCCGTACGCAACGAGCTCTATAAGAGCGGCAAGAAGATTGAGATTCTGGTGAACTTCTGCCCTAAACTGCACTACGTGAGTGAGTGGTGGAAGCAGCTCTATGGTGAGAGCGAAGGTAAGGACAATCTGGGCATCTTCCCAGCTAGCGTAGACTTCACTACCGACCTGCACTCTATGGGTCAGTGGATTCAGGAAGGCGAGCGCAGCATCTTCGAGACCGTGCTCTCTGTCGACCATGTAGATCACAGTCTCGTGGTGCCAAGTGATGAGCAGAACCTCGACGGTCTGAACTTCCTGGCAGGCAAGCACGTAGACCAAGTGAACAAGATGGCAGAGCTGGGCACCCAGTTGGCACACGTCGATGGTGGTGTTCCAAACATCCGCATCTGCATCGAGCGCCTCGATGAGGAGAATATCGGTCAGCTGCTCTACTTCTTCGAGAAGGCCTGCGGCGTGAGCGGTTATGTACTGGGCGTGAACCCATTCAATCAGCCTGGTGTAGAGGCCTACAAGAAGAACATGTTCGCCCTGCTCAACAAGCCTGGCTATGAGGCAGAATCCAAAGCCATCCAAGCCCGCCTGAAATGATAGACATTCAAGCATCTATAGCCCGCTATCTTCGTGATAGCGGGCATTCTTTTATCCACCTCAAGGCCGTGCTCTTCGATATGGACGGAGTGCTCTTTGACTCCATGCCCTATCATGCCGATGCGTGGGTAGCCTCCATGGCGAAGTACGACCTCCCCATGACGCGTGAAGTGGCCTTTCTCAACGAGGGGCGCACGGGCATGAACACCATCGCCATGATCTATAAGGAGAAGTACGGCGTGGAGCCCAGCAAGGAGTTGGTCGACCGTATCTATGAAGACAAGTGCCAGGAGTTCTCCAAGCACCCAGAGCCAGAGCGCATGCCCGGAGCCTATGAGTTGATACAGCAGTTGCAAGCCGATGGCATCACCCCTGTCTTAGTGACAGGCAGCGGTCAGTATTCCCTCTTCGAGCGCATAGACCGTGTCTATACTGGCATGTTCGCCCACGACAAGATGGTCACTGCCTATGATGTGCATCACGGCAAGCCCCATCCTGAGCCCTACCTCATGGGACTTCAGAAGGCAGGTGTGCAAGCCAATGAAGCCATCGTGATAGAGAATGCCCCCATCGGTGTGCAGGCAGGCATCGCTGCAGGGATCTTCACCGTGGCCGTGAACACGGGCCCCCTGAAGCCCGAAGTGCTCCTTAACGAAGGTGCCAACCTACTCTACCCCTCTATGCAAGCCCTTTGTGATGGGTGGCAGGAGCTGAAGAAAGCATTGGGAATAGAGCACTGATTATTAGGTAAGTAGCTTATAGCCTACGCCACGAACATTGACGATACGGATGCGTTCATCCTTCGCCAGTTTGTGGCGTAGTTTTGTTATAAATACGTGGAGGCTACGCTGATTGAAGAAACTGTCGTCGCCCCAAAGTTCGAGAAGGATGCTCTGACTGCTCACTACTTCTTTCTGATGTTCACACAGGCGACGAAGGATTTCCGACTCGCGATAAGAGAGTTCTACCCCTTGTCCGGCATACTCCAGTCTCTGCGAAGTAGGATTAAAAAGGTATTGTCCTACTTCCATCCATTCCGTTTGTTTCATACTAACTGGTTGCTGCATGCTGTTTCTCCCTACCAATGCCCGTAGCCGTACGATAAGTTCCTGCATGCCAAAAGGTTTCTTCAAGTAGTCGTTGGCTCCCAACTCAAAACCCTGCACCACATCATCGATAGCTGAACGTGCCGTAAGAAAGAGCACTGGGGTCTTCTGGTCTGATAGGCGGATACGACGTACCAATTCAAAACCGTCCATGCGAGGCATCATCACATCGGCCACCAGCACATCGGGCTTTTGGGTACAGAACAGGCGCAGAGCCTCAGCCCCATCCCTTGCCAGTGTAAGCACGAATCCCTGTGCCTCCAGTGTATCCTTGATGATCATGGCAAGCGTTTGCTCATCTTCTGCCAGTAGAACTCTGATTTCTTCCATCATCTGAAACTTAAAGTAAATGTACTGCCCTTTCCAACTTCACTGGTCACCCTGACCGTTCCGCCATGTTTCTCCATCAGGCTTTTCACATAATACAAGCCAAGCCCGTAGCCCTTCACATCGTGGTGATTGCCTTGAGGCACCCTATAGAAGCGGTCGAACACATAAGGCAATTTATCGGCAGGGATACCCATACCGTGGTCAGACACTGCCACTTCTAAGCCTTCCCTCGTTTCTCTGCAAGCAATGGAAACATCAGCACTGCCAGTGGAATATTTCACGGCATTGTCTATCAGATTTCCCAACATGTTACAGAAATGGCTACGATCGGCTATCAAATGCAGATCAGGTGGAGTGATGTCAAGCGTTATCGTGGTGGGTTTATCGCTTTTGAGCTTATATTGGCACACCATAGGCTCCAGCACCTCCTTCAGTCGAAGGTCTTCCTTATGCAAGGTCAGAGTCTTACGACGTTCCATGCTCATGGAAAGAATCTGTTCTACCATGCCCCCTAAACGCTGCAGTTGTTCCTGACTGATATTCAGATAGTCGCGTGCCTTCTGAGGATGTTCCGTCATATTGAAGTTGAGCAAGGCATCATTGGCTGCATAGGCGATGGCGATAGGGGTTTTCAACTCATGCGTCATGTTGTTGGTAAAGTCGGTCTTCATTTCCTCCAGCGTACGCATGCGCAGCATGGTGCGAATCAGATAGACGAAGGCAAAGGCCAGCACTAGCAGCGTAACCAATGAGGTGCCTAAGATACCTGCCATCTGGCGCAATACCACGCTTGTGACAGGTTCCATCGTGACGCGGTATTGGATGAGGTGAGGCAGATCGGCAAAGTAGCTATATGTACGTGCCTTCTTCGATGGCTCATACCCCACCGTCTGAATACTTGCCACCACACTCTCTTGTGTGAGCATGCTGTCTGCATATTGCACGAACTCCGTGCGATGGGGACGAAGCAAACCTGCAGCATCAAGTTGATGACACAGGATACTGTCATATACTGCGATGTCTGCCTGCTGGAACTCTCCGATGCCAGAGTGCATGGCTCGTTGCAAATAGACAGAGAGATTATCCAGTCCATCGGCCATAGATTGTAGTAGGGCATTGCCTTCGGCCTCGCTCATCGTGTCTGGCTTCATAGAACTGGAGCGTATAGTAGTCACGCTGGCAGAGTCTTCACTCATCGTCACTTCCACATCATGGTGCTTGCCGCTATTGCTGGATACGCCCACAATACTCCGATGGTTGGTGGTAGTCTGAAATACGGTGGTACCATCAAGCTGATAGCCTGCCGATACTTGCACGTCTCCATGTAGATCACCCTCATCTTGCAATCGACTTACCCTTACCAGCATCTCACGCACATCGGCAGTTGTCATAGCAGCCTCTATACGATCCTTGGTCTCCGCCACACGTGTGTGGTAGAGGCCTACCAGCCACCAGACCTGATAGGCAAAGATACAAGTGAGCGAAAGCACCACCAGCAACAGGATTTTCTTCAAGGGTACATTCATCGTGATGCAAATATAGTTCTTATTATAATAAGGTGTAGATTTTGTTAAGACTAAATAAGACTTCTGTTAAGACTTGGTAAGTTGGATGCCGAAGGGGGTTCCACAGAATCGGCTTACCTTTGCACCGACGTTAAAACATAAAATGACAATGAAGCGAAAATTGACTCTCAGCTGCCTGCTCGTCTGTGCCCTCGTGGCACAGGCACAGGTACAGCAACCAGACTCCCTGAACAGGGAGGAAACCTACATGGACAGTCTGTATCAGACATTGCCCGAAGTTATGGTGATGGGCGAACGCCCAGTAGTGAAAGCAGAAGATGGTAAATTAGTGTATGACCTGCCCCGTATCATCAGTGACAAACCTGTGACAAGTATATATGAGGCCATCCGTGAACTACCCGGTGTCACGGAGAATGGGGGCAGTTTCATGCTTGGAGGTCGTGGTGCCACTGTGGTGCTCGATGGCAAGGTGACCACCCTCTCGCCCGAACAGCTCACTGCCTTGTTGCGCTCAATGCCTGCCAACCGCATCAAGAATGCTGAAGTGATGTACAATGCTCCTGCTCGCTATCAGGTTCGCGGAGCACTCATCAACATCACACTGAATAAGCAGACCGATGGCACTTGGCCCATTCAGGGAGAGGTCATGGGCAAGGTGGAGCATCGGCATGAGACCACTTATCAACAGCGCATCAGCTTGCTCTACAATAAAGGCCGTTTCTCTGCCGATCTGCTTTATAGCCATGACCACGGAAGGCAATATGGTGGACACAGCAGCATTTCACACCACACGCTGGCCGACGGAACCGTACACGATATCCAGACGCACCAAGAGAACCACAACCGCTTCCACGACCATAGCCTGCGCTTGGGAGCCGACTATGCCTGGACAGACAAGCACCGCCTCAGCTTAGTGTATAATACCGACTATGCTCCCAGCCATACATGGGCTGTGCTTTCTGGCAGCGTAGAGGGTAGTTCTGCCTACGACCAGAGCCATAGACTGCACAACCTCCGCGCTGACTATGAGTTGCCCGTCGGCCTGAAAGCTGGAGCGGAATTTACCTACTACAAGGCACCTTCTACCCAGAAGCATGACAGCAACTTGTGGGAGGAAAGCCAACTGCACTACCTCATTCATGACGACCAGCAAATCAATAAGTGGAAAGGATTTCTCTCTGGCGAGCATAAGTTGGGCAATGATTGGAGCATCAACTATGGGGCTATCTATGCCAACACGCTGGATAAAAGCTACCAATACTACACCAAAACCGATGAAAGCAGTGCCGACCTGCCTGATGACAAGTCCGTGCGCAAGCGTGAACAGAGACTTGACCTATATGCTGGTTTCACCAAGCCGTTTGCGAAGCTGACGTTAGATGCTTCCCTTGATGCCGAGCATTATAAGAGCCTGGTGTGGGATCAGTGGAAACTTTACCCTAACCTGAATCTTACCTATCAGCCCAATAACACCCACTTCCTACAATTTGGTTTGAGCAGCAACAACAGCTATCCAGACTACTGGTCGATGGCTGCCTACACCAGCTACATGGACGGCGGCTATTCTGAGATCATCGGAAACCCTACACTGAAGCCCATAAACGACTATCTGCTACAGCTGGTATATATGCTGCACAGCAAATACACTTTCGTACTGTGGTACGACCACATGGACGACTTCTTCACGCAGACCCTTTATCAGCGGTCCGACCGTCTGGTGCTGAACTACAAGTATCTGAATTCAGACTTTTACGACCAGATTGGACTTCAGGCTGCTATCCCCGTGAAACCTTTCAAGTGGTGGGAAGGTCGCATCACTGCCGTAGCCGTATATAACCGCCAGAAAGACTCCGACTTCTACGATCTGCCTTACGACCGCCATATCATCTGGACTATGCTAAACCTGCGCAACACAATTACCTTGAGCAAGAAGCCAGACCTCACCATGCAGGTAAACGGCATGGTGCGCACCACAGCCATACAAGGCACTTACGACCTACCCAGCACTTATAACCTTGATTGGCAGCTGCGCTATCGGTTCCTGAACAGCAGGGCCACCCTCACCCTCTGGGCTGAAAATATCTTCGAAAGCAATGCCATCAGCCCCCGCATCCGCTATCACGGCCAGTGGATAGAGAACCATTACCCCGACTTCCGCTCCTTAGGCATCTCATTCAGCTATGCCTTCGGAGGTTACAAGGCTAAGCAACGCGAAGCAGTTGACACCTCGAGGTTCAAATAAATCCAAAAAATCTTTTATTTGGCTTGAGACTTCACAGGAATACTTGAAACTGCTGATTATCTTGCAGTTATGGCGTGAAAACTATGAATGAGACTTCACAAGACTTCACACCTTTGAGAATAGAAGTAGCTGAAAATCAGCAGGTATCTGATATCACTATAGGCATATAGACTTCACACAGACTTCACCAGAAAGCGTGAAGTCTGTGTGAAGTCTTGTGAAGTCTCTGTTTTATTTCAATCTTAGATACAGCATAATACACTTAGCTTTTCTTGGTAGGCGTGAAGTGTGAAGTCTATTTTTTAATTCTTTGCAAATTTCGTCTTCAAGATAAGCATCCCTTGGCATCAGACAAGGTAACCCACCATGTCAGTCATGGTGATGACTGAGCTAAGTCCTAACCTTGACTGACCTCAGGCAAAACGATGAAAGACCTCAGTCATAACGGTGACTGAGCCGAAAGAACAGGTTTCTTGAATTTGTGACCCGGGCGGGATTCAAACCCGCGACCTTCAGAACCGGAATCTGACGCTCTATTCAGCTAAGCTACCAGGCCATGTATGTGCAGCGGGGACAAAGATAGACAAAAGCTGGGAGACTGACAAATTTCAAACACAGTTATTTGGCAGGGCGATAATGTTATTTTGAACATCAAGAAAATAAAAAAGAGTGCAAAATGTCAAAAACTTTCCGCATTTGGTGTCACGATAAATAAAAATGACTATCTTTGCAAACAAATTTGATAATTATTAGGACATGCATCTGATAAAACCAGAACACTATGAACCTCTGCTGGGCTTGAAGCAGACCGAGCAGGGCATCAAGCAAATCAAGGATTTCTTCCAAGTGAACCTCTCTACGGAACTGAGGCTGAGACGCGTCACAGCTCCACTCTTCGTGCTGCAAGGCACAGGTCTGAATGACGACCTGAACGGCGTGGAGCGGGCGGTATCGTTCCCCATCAAGGACATGGGAGGCGCACGGGCCGAGGTGGTGCACTCACTGGCGAAGTGGAAGCGCGTGACACTGGCCGAATATAAGATAGAGCCTGGCTATGGCATCTATACGGATATGAACGCCATACGTGCCGATGAAGAGCTGGACAACCTGCATTCGCTCTATGTGGACCAATGGGACTGGGAGCGCGTGATCATGCCTGAAGACCGCAACGTGGAGTTCCTGAAGCGCACGGTATGCCGCATCTACGCTGCCATGCTGCGCACGGAGTACATGGTGTATGAGCTTTATCCGCAGATGAAGCCTTGCCTGCCACGCACCATCCACTTCATCCATGCTGAGGAACTGCGACAGCTCTATCCACATCTGGAGCCGAAGGAGCGTGAGGATGCCATCACGGAGAAATTCGGAGCGGTGTTTATCATCGGCATAGGCTGCCCTCTGGGCGACGGCAAGAAGCATGACGGACGTGCACCCGACTATGACGACTACACCACTGAGGGACTGAACGGACTGCCAGGACTGAACGGCGACCTGATGCTGTGGAACCCTGTGCTGGGACGCTCTATGGAACTGTCGTCCATGGGTATCCGCGTGAACCGTGAGGTGATGCTGAAACAGCTGAAAGAAACTGGGCAGGAGGAGCGCCTGAAGTACTACTTCCACAAACGACTGGTGGAGGGCTCGCTGCCATTGACCATAGGCGGAGGTATCGGACAAAGTCGTCTCTGCATGTACTACCTGCGCAAAGCTCACATCGGTGAGATTCAGGCCAGCATCTGGCCAGAAGAGATGCGAGAGGAATGTGAAAAGGTCAACATACACCTTATTTAATAATGAACGTACAGATAGAAGAGAGTTGGAAACAGCGATTGCAAGCGGAGTTCGACAAGCCTTACTTTGAGGCCTTGACGAACTTCGTGCGCACGGAGTATCAGCAGGGGCGTTGCTATCCTCCTGGTAAGCTGATATTCAACGCCTTCAATCTCTGTCCGTTCGAGCAGGTGAAGGTGGTGCTCATCGGCCAAGACCCTTATCATGAACCTGGGCAGGCCATGGGACTCTGCTTCTCTGTCAATGAGGGGATTCCCTTCCCACCATCATTGCAAAACATTTTCAAGGAGATACACGATGACACGGGTGCGCCTGTGCCTACCAGTGGCAATCTGACGCGCTGGGCACAGCAGGGCGTGATGCTGCTCAATGCCACGCTGACTGTGCGTGAGCATCAGGCAGGGTCGCATCAGGGTCATGGTTGGGAGACATTCACGGATGCCGTGATACAGACTCTAGCTAGCGAACGTGAGCATCTGGTTTTTATTCTTTGGGGCAGCTATGCCCAGCGTAAAGGGGCGTTTATCAATCGCAGTCGACATCTGGTGCTGCAGTCAGCCCATCCGTCTCCGCTATCGGCTTATCGTGGTTTCTTCGGGAATAAGCATTTTTCTCAAGCCAATGAGTATTTGAGGGCTCATGGTGTAGAGCCGATTCGATGGTAGTAGTTACTCATTCTTTTCTTCGGCTCGGCTCCGATAGTTACTCATTCTTTTCTTCGGCACGGCCCGAAGAAAAGAACCAAAAGAAGAGCCGCCGTCTG
>CALAEY010000098.1 GCA_937891085.1 uncultured Prevotellaceae bacterium
GCAAAGATAATAAATATTACGATTTATTACCTATCTTTGCACCGTTTGAAAAGAAACTATTAAATAATTTTTACAATGAAAAAAATATTATTCTTAGCCGTTGCAGGCCTCATCAGCCTCAGCGCATTGGCTCAGCCAGCTCAACAAGAAGAGAACAACTTCCAGTTTACTGTAGTAAAACAGAACCCTATCACCAGCATTAAGAACCAAGCCAGCGCAGGTACCTGCTGGTGCTATTCTACCTTGGCTTTCTTGGAGTCAGAGCTCATCAAGGCCGGCAAGGGTACTTACGACTTCTCTGAGATGTACATCGTAGAGAATACGTATTATGACCGCGCACAAGCCGCTGTCCGCACCCACGGTGACGTGTCTTTCTCACAGGGTGGTTCTTTCTATGACGTACTCTATGGCATGGAGCACTTCGGACTCATCCCAGAAGCCGAGATGCGCCCAGGCGTGATGTACGGCGACACACTGAGCCGTCATAACGAGCTCTCTGCCGTAACAGATGCTATGGTAGCTGCCATCGCTAAGGGCCGCAGCCGCACACTGCAAACCGATCCAGACGGCAATTGGATGTGGCTCAAGGCCGTGAAGGCTGCCCATGAGGTATATCTGGGCAAGGCTCCTGAGACGTTCACTTATCAAGGTAAGACCTACACCCCGAAGTCATTCTTCGAGAGTACTGGTTTGAAGGCCAGCGACTACATTTCACTGACTTCTTACACTCACCACCCATTCTATGAGCCATTCGTACTGGAGATTCAGGACAACTGGCGCTGGGCGCAGAGCTACAACCTGCCTATTGACGAGCTGATGGAGGTATTCGACTATGCCATCAATCAAGGCTACACCATCGCTTGGGGTTCTGACGTGAGCGAGGATGGCTTCAACCGTCAGGGTATTGGCGTATTGCCAGACATCGAGAAGGTGGCTGAGGAAGCTGGCAGCGACATGGCTCATTGGCTGAACCTGCCTGCTGCACAGCGCAACGTGACCAACAAGCCAACCCCTCAGAAGTGGGTGACTCAGGCAGAGCGCCAGAAGGCATACGACAACTGGGAAACCACCGATGACCACGGCATGCAGATCTTCGGTATCGCCAAGGATCAGATAGGCAACGACTACTACATGGTAAAGAACTCATGGGGTGTGACGGGCAAGTATGATGGTATCTGGTATGTTTCCAAGGCATTCGTTCGCTACAAGACCATGAACATCGTGGTGAACAAGAAGGCTGTGCCTAAGAGCATTCTGGACAAGCTGGGCGTGAAGATTTAGCTTAGAGTTTAGAGTTTAGGGTTTAGGGTTTAGAGTTTAGAGCTTTTCTAAACGGCTGCATAGTGAGGGGAGAGCATAGCTCTCCTCTTTTTTGTGCCATGCCCCATTTAGGTGCGATTTTCCTTTGAACTTTTGGCATTTCTCTCATTTATTCGTAACTTTGCAGTCAAATTGTCGCGAAAGCGGCTGATTTATTGAGGAAATAATCATTAACTAAATAAGAACATGAGTTTGAAAATTGTTGTTTTGGCCAAGCAAGTACCCGACACCAGAAATGTGGGGAAAGATGCCATGAAAGCTGACGGAACCATCAACCGTGCAGCGTTACCCGCTATTTTCAATCCAGAGGACCTCAACGCACTGGAGCAGGCCCTCCGCTTGAAAGATGCCTTCCCTGGCTCTACGGTGACTATGCTCACCATGGGTCCTGGACGGGCAGCGGAAATCATTCGTCAAGGACTATATCGCGGTGCCGATGACGGCGTACTGCTGACCGACCGTGCGTTTGCAGGGGCCGATACGTTGGCTACCTCTTATGCCATTGCTACGGCCATCAAGAAAATGGGAAACTGTGACGTGATTCTGGGCGGTCGCCAAGCCATCGACGGTGACACCGCACAGGTAGGTCCTCAGGTGGCTCAGAAGTTGGGTCTTACGCAAGTGACATACGCAGAAGAAATACTCTCACTGGATGAGAAAAACCGCCGCATCACCATCCGTCGCCACATAGACGGTGGCGTGGAAGTGGTGGAAGCCCCACTCCCATTGGTGATCACCGTCAATGGAAGCGCTGCTCCTTGCCGTCCTTGCAATGCCAAGTTGGTAATGAAGTATAAGCATGCTATGGGTGGTTTGGAAAAGGCCGACCTTGCTAAGCAGGGTGTGGAGCTGCCATACGCCGACCTCTATGCACAGCGCCCATACCTCAACCTGACGGAATGGACAGTGGCCGACATCGATGCCGATGTAGAACAGTGCGGTTTAAGCGGTTCTCCTACCAAGGTGAAGACCGTGCAGAACATAGCCTTCCAAGCCAAGGAGAGCCAGACGCTCACCGCCAAGGACGAGGATGTGGAAAGTTTAGTTAAAGAATTGTTGGACAAGAAGATTATCGGCTAAGGAATTATGAACAATGTATTTGTATATTGCGAGATAGAAGGCACCACCGTGGCCGAAGTATCTCAGGAGTTGCTGACCAAAGGCCGCAAACTCGCCAACCAACTGAACGTAGAACTCCATGCCGTTGTGGCTGGTACCGATATCAAGGGTAAGGTAGAAGATCAGATCCTGCCTTACGGCGTCGATAAGCTCTTTGTATTCGATGCCCCTGAGTTGTTCCCATACACCTCAGCGCCTCATACCGACATACTGGTAAATCTCTTCAAGCAGGAGAAACCTCAGATAGCCCTTATGGGTGCTACCGTGATAGGTCGCGACCTCGGTCCTCGCGTGTCTTCTTCACTGACCAGCGGGTTGACAGCCGACTGCACCCAGTTGGAAATCGGTGATCATAAGGATGTGAAGACAGGTACAGAGTATCAGAACCTGCTCTATCAGATTCGTCCGGCTTTCGGTGGTAACATCGTGGCTACCATCGTGAATCCAGACCATCGTCCACAGATGGCTACCGTACGTAGCGGTGTGATGCAGAAAGCCCTCTACGAAGGCAGCTGCCGTAAAGAGGTGGTTTACCCAGAGGTTAGTCAGTATGTAAGCCCAGAGGCTTTTGTGGTACATGTGCTGGAGCATCGCGTAGAGGCAGCTAAGCACAACCTCAAGGGTGCCAAGATCGTGGTGGCTGGTGGCTATGGCATGGGCAGCAAGGAAGGTTTCGACATGCTCTTCGATCTGGCCAAGGTGCTTCATGGCGAGGTAGGTGCCAGCCGTGCAGCTGTAGATGCTGGTTTCTGCGACCATGACCGCCAGATTGGCCAGACGGGTGTCACCGTGCATCCGAAGGTATATATCGCCTGCGGCATCAGCGGACAGATTCAGCACATCGCTGGTATGCAGGATTCCGATATCATCATCTCTGTGAACAGCGATCCAGAGGCACCTATCAACAAGATTGCCGACTACGTGATCTGCGGCACAGTGGAAGAAGTGGTTCCGAAGCTGATTAAGTATTACAAACAAAATTCGAAGTAACTATGGCAAATTATTATAGTGACTATCCTGAGCTCAAGTTCCACCTCACCCACCCGCTCATGGAGCGCATCGTGGAGCTGAAGGAACGCGGCTATGCCGACAAAGAGCAATATGAAGACGCGCCTGTTGACTACAACGACGCCATTGAGAACTATGACCGCGTGCTGGACATCGCCGGCGACATCGCAGCCAACATCATAGAGCCAAACAGCGAGAGCGTGGACATCGAAGGCCCGCACCTCGTTGACGGACGCATGGTGTATGCAGAGAAGACTAAGGAGAACCTGGCCGCTACCATCAAGGCAGGCCTCAACGGTGTGCCTATGCCTCGCCGCTATGGTGGTTTGAACTTCCCTACCGTGCCTTATTCTATGGCTTCAGAGATCATCTCTGCGGCCGATGCAGGTTTCCAGAACATCTGGTCACTGCAAGATTGCATCGAGACCCTCTATGAGTTTGGCACCGAGGAGCAGCGTCAGCGCTACATCCCTCGCGTGTGCCAAGGTGAAACCATGTCTATGGACCTCACCGAGCCAGATGCAGGTTCCGACCTTCAGCGCGTGATGCTCAAGGCTACCTACGATGAGAAGGAAGACTGCTGGCGACTGAACGGTGTGAAGCGCTTCATCACCAATGGTGACTCTGACATTCACCTCGTGCTGGCACGTTCTGAGGAAGGTACGCGTGACGGTCGCGGTCTTTCTATGTTCATCTATGACAAGCGTCAAGGCGGTGTCACCGTGCGCCACATTGAGCACAAGCTCGGTATCCACGGTTCACCTACGTGTGAGTTGGTTTACAAGAACGCCAAGGCAGAACTTTGCGGTGATCGCAAGCTGGGTCTTATCAAGTATGTCATGGCGCTGATGAACGGTGCCCGTCTGGGTATCGGTGCACAGAGCACAGGCGTGAGCCAGGCAGCATACAACGAGGCTCTGAAGTATGCTCAGGAGCGCCGCCAGTTCGACAAGGCCATCATTGAGTTCCCAGCCGTTTATGACATGCTGGCACGCATGAAAGCCAAGCTCGATGCCGGTCGCAGCATCCTCTACATGACTTCCCGCTATGTGGATATCTATAAGGCACTGAACGACATCAGCCGCGAGCGTAAGCTCACGCCAGAAGAGCGTGCAGAGCAAAAGAAGTACAGCCGCTTGGCCGATGCCTTCACCCCTCTCTGCAAGGGTATGACCTCCGAGTATGCCAATCAGAATACCTATGACTGCATCCAGATTCACGGTGGTTCTGGCTTCATCATGGAGTATAAGTGCCAGCGCCTCTACCGCGATGCCCGTATCCTTTCCATCTACGAGGGTACTACACAGCTGCAGGTAGTGGCCGCCATCCGCTACATCACCAATGGCACCTACCTCAGCATCATACGTGAGATGCTGCAGAACGAGGTAGCTCCAGAGTTCAAGGCCCTGCAAGACCGTCTGGCTGCTTTGGCCGACTGCTACGAAGAGGCCATCAATCTGGTGAAGGAACAAGGCATTCAGGAAGTGCAGGACATTCTGGCACGCCGTCTCTACGATATGACCGGCAACATCGTGCTCAGCCTCCTGCTGCTGGATGATGCCACCCGTGCTCCAGAGCTGTTCACTAAGAGCGTGAACGTGTACGTACGCTTGATAGAAGGAGAGGCCAATGGCCATTACGACTTCATCAAGAACTTCCGTGCTGAAGATTTGGAGTACTACAAGTGATTCCTCACACCAAGGTATGATATGAAAGCAGGCAGGATCTCACTCCCCTGCCTGTTTTCTTTTTTTGCCACAATGCAACTCCACTTTTTCACTGTAGCGCCTGTAGCGCGTAGCGCTTTTTCTTATACACATTGATAGGCGTAGCCTCTGGGAAGGCGATGCTGTAAGCCTTGTCCACCAGCTGCATGGCTACTTTTCGTTCTGGCACGCAGTCTTCCCACATCACCAGTGCCCTGATCAGATCACGGTGCGGCAGAGGGTTCTGCCTCGGTGGGGGCAGTGGGTTATATCCCAGCAGCTCGGCCTCAGTGCACACCTCCCAGATAAATTGGCTCTATGTTGAATCGTGTGGGTAGATATTTGGTGGCGTAGCATATTATTTGTA
>CALAEY010000099.1 GCA_937891085.1 uncultured Prevotellaceae bacterium
TTGGGCATCGAATCTACAATAGAAACCTATCGGCTGGTTGCGGATAATCATTAAAGATTATGATACAACTGACTGACATCAACAAAACCTACTACAGCGGTTCGCCCCTGCATGTGCTGAAAGGCATCAACCTGCACATCGAGAAGGGTGAATTTGTCTCCATCATGGGAGCATCGGGGTCGGGGAAATCAACCTTATTAAATATACTGGGCATACTGGACAACTACGACAGTGGGGAATACCTGCTGAATGGCAAGCTGATCAAAGGGCTGAGCGAGACCAAAGCAGCGGAATATCGCAACCGCATGATAGGCTTTATCTTCCAGTCGTTCAACCTCATCAGTTTCAAGGATGCTGTAGAGAACGTGGCCCTGCCTCTTTTCTACCAAGGCGTATCTCGTCGCAAGCGCAATGCCTTGGCGCTGGAGTATCTGGACAAGCTGGGACTGAAGGACTGGGCACACCACATGCCCAACGAGATGAGTGGCGGACAGAAGCAGCGTGTAGCCATAGCCCGTGCGCTGATCACCAAACCCCAGATCATACTGGCAGATGAGCCTACGGGAGCCCTCGACAGCAAGACCTCTGTGGAAGTGATGGAGATACTGAAGGAGCTGCATCGGGAGGGCATGACCATCGTCGTGGTGACGCACGATATCAATGTGGCCAACCAGACAGACAGAATCATAAGAATCAAAGACGGACTGATAGTATGAGAGATTTGATACAGGAAATAGCTGCATCGCTGAAGCGCAACAAGCTGCGTACCTCGCTGACGGGCTTCGCTGTGGCATGGGGCATCTTCATGCTCATCGTGCTGCTGGGTGCTGGCAATGGCATCATCCATACCTTTCAGGCAAACATGAACACCAATGCGCTGAACGTGGTGACCATCTATCCAGGGGTGACCACAGAGGCCTATCATGGCTACAAGGAAGGGCGAAGCATCAGCTTGGACAATCGGGATCTGAAAACCACGGAGGAGGATTTTCAGGACCACATACTCAGCACAGGCGGTGTGGCCTATCAGGGAGGGGTGACACTGAGCTACGGACAGGAGCATCTGTCGCTCTCGCTCTATGGGGTCTATCCCAATCACGCGGAAATCAATGCGCTGAAAATCAGGAAAGGCAGGTTTGTCAATACGCTGGATCTGAATGAACGGCGAAAAGGCATCGTGCTGCATGAGCGCACAGCCGAGATCTTGTTCAGCCCCTCACACACAGAGCCGTTAGGGCTGTTTGTCAAGGCTGGCAATGTGGTCTATCAGGTAGTGGGCATCTATAGTGACCAAGGCAACGACCAGAACAGTCCTGCCTATATTCCGCTCTCAACCCTACAGCTGATCTATGGCAAGGGAACCTCCCTGAACCGCATAGTGACTACCACCCAAGGACTCGACACTGAGGAAAGCACGGAAACCTTTGAAAAGGATTACAGAAAGGCGCTGAGTGCCATACATGATTTCGACCCAGACGACCAGAGTGCCGTGTATATACGCAATCGCTTCACGCAGTATCTGCAGAGCATGACGGTGATGAACCTGCTGCGCATCGGACTATGGGTCATCGGTATCTTCACCTTGCTGAGTGGCATCGTGGGTGTGTCGAACATCATGTTCATCACCGTCAAGGAGCGTACGCATGAGTTTGGCATCCGTAAGGCCTTAGGTGCCAAGCCACGCTCCATCTACAAACTGATTGTCGCAGAGAGCATCGCCATCACCACCCTGTTTGGCTACATCGGGCTGGTATGCGGAGTGGCAGCTACGGAGTGGATAGACAAGGCATACGGCAGTGCTACGATAGATGTGGGCGAAGGTGCTGGAATAAATGGAGTGACGCTCTTCATAAACCCTACGGTGGATATGAGTATTGCCATTGGGGCTACAGCACTACTAATAGTAGCTGGCATCCTGGCAGGACTCTTCCCCGCCAAGAAAGCTGCAGACGTAAGGCCCATTGAGGCGCTGAACGCAAGATGATTGACAATTGAAAATTGAGAATTGAGAATTGAGAATTGAAAATAAATAATTTAAATGATTATCCGCAATTAGCCGACCAAAAATTGGGCTGAATCCTAT
>CALAEY010000100.1 GCA_937891085.1 uncultured Prevotellaceae bacterium
GAATTGTGCAAATAATTATTTGATTATTAACAACTTAATTTATAGAACATCCCTTATAAATTATAAATTATTTTGGCAGGTGGAAGGCTACCGTCATCTCCTTCATCTGCGCATCGCTCATGCCGTCGGGTTCGAAGCCCATGCACTTGGCTTTCAGGTAGATATCAGCACTCTTCACCAGCACGTCTATCTGGTCGAAGGCATCCATAACATCCAGTCCCTTGGCAAAGACACCATGCTTCTCCCACAGCACCACGTCGTAGTCTTCCAGCTCACGCATGGTGGCATTGGCCAATGCCTCAGAGCCAGGGAGCTCGTAAGGCACCACGCCCAAGCCCAGCGGACAGAAGGCCTTGGTCTCTGGAATCATGCTCCAGAGCAAGCGGGTGAGCACGTCTTTCTCGAGGAACTTCTTGGTGTGGCTCATGGCTACCAACTCGATGGGGTGCGTATGCACGGTGGCGTTGTAGGGTGAGCCCACCTCCAACATGCGGTTGTGCACAGCCAGGTGTGAAGGCAGCTCACTGGTAGGCTGCACAGGCTCATCGGCTATGATGACGTAGGAGGCACAATCGCCCAAGATGCGGATGATGGAGCCGTTCTGCATAGGCCAACGGGCCAAGTCGCGCATGCGCTTGCCTGTGCCCTTGCAATAGAAGTAAGCCCCTTTGAGGTATGGCAGGGTGATGCCAATCTGCTTCACTTCACTGATAGCTGGGAGCTGACGGATCTCGTCGTCCACCAGCTTGGTGATATTCACGGTGATGTTTCCACCGTTTCGTTCTGCCCATCCTTTCTGCCACAGATAGCCAGCCACTTCGGCCACCTTATCTATCTCGGCTTTCAACTGAGGGCGAGTTTGTAAGACTTTCATATTTTAATGAAGAATTAAGAATGAAGAATGAAGAATTTATATATAAATGAGGAATGAGGAATGAAGAATGAAGAATTGGCTTTGCCTCATAAATCCAAACAGAGGATAATTCTTCATTCTTCATTTTTCACTCTTCATTATTTCAAGAGTTCCGGCACGAAGGTGGAGATGATGAGCACTATGATGCCTATCACCAGCACCGTGATGGTCTTCTGAGAGCAGCCTTTCCACTCCTTGAGGATGATGCCCCAGACATTGCTGAACACCACGTTGAGTGCCATGAGGATGCAGAAGGCGAAGGTGGTGAGCGTAGGACTCTCCGTGAGGAAGCCCTTGCCCAAGCTCAGTCCGAAGAACTGGCTGTACCACAGCAGACCAGCCAAGGCGCAGAAGAGGATGTTGTTCCCCCAGAGACTGCCCTTGCCATAGTCGGCCCACGTGCTGTTCTTGCTATTCTGATAGAAGCAATACACGGCATTGGTGCAGAAACCGCCGATGGTCACCAGCAGCGTAGCAGGCAGGGTGCTGTACATCGGGTTGGTGAGCTCACCGAAGTTGATATCCTTGCCAAACTCCAGACCCACGTTGAAGCATCCGCTCATGAAACCAGCCAGCAGGGCAATGAGAATGCCCTTCGGGAAGTTGAAGTCCTTCACCGCCTTCTTCTTCTCCTCCTCACTGAGGCTCTGTGCCTTCATGTTGCCTGCAATACCGATGATGGCAATACCTATGAGGGTCACCACCACACCGATGACCACAGCAGCCGTGAGGCTCTCCAGAGGCTTCTGCTCTGGGAAGAAGATGTTCAGCAGCACAGGACCCATAATGGTGCCCAATCCGGCACAGGTACCCAAGGCAATGCTCTGTCCCAGTGCCACGCCCAGATAGCGCATGGAGAGGCCGAAGGTCAGTCCGCCTACGCCCCACAGCACCCCGAAGAACACCGTCATCCAGACGTTGAACGCTGGGGCTGTAGAGAAGAGCTCCATGAGGCTATGTCCAGAGGGCACTGCCAGCAATGCACCAAGGAACGGGAAGATGAGCCAAGCAAACAGGCCCTGGACGATCCAGTAGCTCTCCCAGCTCCACTCCTTGATCTTATTGATAGGCACGTAGCTGCTGCTCTGGCAGAACGCGCCTATCGCTATGATTAATAGTCCTATGATGATGCTCATATCAGATGCGCTTAGACGTTACATCCTTCTCATATTGCTGTACTTCAGGAATGAAGGCCTCACCCACAGGTACGTTGTTCTTGAGGTTGAAATAGTCGTAAACCGCACCGAACGGAAGCGACTTAGCTTCTTCCAGCAGAGCCAAGCGCTCGAAGTTCTGACCGTTGTCCTCATACTCACGCAGCTTAGGCAGTGGTTCCAATAATGCCTGAAGCAGACACTTCTGAGTAGCACGAACACCAACGATGTAGGCACCGATACGATTGATGCTGGCATCGAAGTAGTCGAGGCCGATGTGTGCACGGTTCAGTGCATCTGCACGAATTAGCTCCTTGAAGAGGTCGAGCGTCTGATCGTTCATGATCGTTACATGGTCTGAATCCCAACGAACAGGACGGCTCACGTGAAGCATCAGTTCTGGTACGAAGAGAAGCAGAGAAGCCACCATATCACTCACGTTCTCTGTCTGCTCATAGTGACCGGTATCCAGTGTGTACATCAACTTACGGGTAGCACAATAGCCAGCCACGAAGTCGTGTGAACCAACGGTATAACTTTCCAGTCCGATGCCGAACAGCTTAGCCTCCAGACAAGCCTTCATGTGTGGAAGGTTCTCTGCCAGGATTTCATCCAGTGAAGCAGCGAAAATCTCACGATAGCGCTTGCGTTCCACGGTGAGATCCTTACTTCCATCGTGCACCCAGATATTCATAATGCTGGGGTCGCCTTGTGCCTCACCCATGGCATTGGCAATGCGACGACAACGCTTGGTATGTTCTATCCAGAACTCACGGATACCCTTATCAGGATTTGAAAGCGTGAGATTTCCACTCTTAGGATGTGAGAAACTGGTGCTATTGAAGTCGAGCTTCATTCCGTTGGCCTTTGCCCAGTCTATCCAACCTTGGAAGTGCTTCACCTCCACTTGGTCACGGTCTACAAATGTGCCTCCAAACTCACCATAGGTTTCATGCAGATTCAAGCGATAAGTTCCTGCAAGGAGCGACTTTACCTTCAGCACATCCTGACGCAGTTCATCAATATTTCTGGCCTTACCAGGATAGTTACCCGTTGTCTGGATGCCACCAGAGGCAGCTGCTCCACTCTCGAAGCCCACCACATCATCAGCCTGCCAACAGTGCAAGGAAATAGGGGTCTGTTCCAACAGACTCACGGCCTTGTCTGTATCCACACCTATAGCAGCATAACGCTCTTTTGCAATCTCATACGCTTTCTTAATCTGTTCTTCTTTCATGATAATTAATTTTTAAGTTTAACTTTAGTTTTTCTTGGCAGATTGTTAGTGTTTCAGTAGGCTTATTTCAATCGTTCAAGAACCTCGTTCCAACTTTCGGTGAACTGAGGATTATAGGTCACAAGCGGAGTGCTATCGTGTATCAACTTACGCATCTCCTTCACATCCTTGGCCATTCCTGCAGCAATGGCCTGGATCATGGCATTACCCATAGCTGTGGCTTCCACGGGACCTGCTATCACTGGGATACCAATGGCATTGGCAGTCCACTGGTTGAGCATCTCGTTCTGGCTTCCTCCACCTATCACGTGCAGGCACTCGAAGCGGGTGTTGGTGAGCAAGCGCAGCTTGTCGAGTATCTGACGGTAACGCAGAGCCAAGCTCTCATAGATGCAACGCACCATCTGACCACGGGTCTCTGGCACCTTCTCCCCATGATGACGGCAATACTCCTTGATGGCCTCTTCCATATCGGCAGGATTGGCAAAGGCAGGATCGTCTGGGTTGATGATGCTACGGAACGGTTCTGCCTCACGGGCCTCAGCATTGATCACGTCGTATGGGGCATCGACCCACTTCAGACGACAACGCTCCAAGAGCCACATGCCACAGATGTTCTT
Organism: uncultured Prevotellaceae bacterium; assembly: GCA_937891085.1. Lineage (GTDB taxonomy): Bacteria > Bacteroidota > Bacteroidia > Bacteroidales > Bacteroidaceae > Bacteroides. The sequence goes on from CALAEY010000100.1 coordinate 3,925, forward strand.
CAGCACACGCACGGTGCGCTCCACGCCACCCTCGTTGGTGAAGTTGAGTGCCTCAGCCTCAGCATTGATGATAGGCAGCTTAGACTCCACACCCATGAGGCTCCACGTGCCACTGCTCAGGTAGGCAAAGTCCTGCAGGGTAGCTGGCACGGCTGCCACAGCAGAAGCGGTGTCATGCTCTGCCACAGCCACCACAGGCACAGGGCCTAAGCCCGTAATCTGCTGAATCTCCTTGGTAAGGGTGCCCACCGTATCACCTGGATAGACGAACTTACCAAAGTTGCGCTCCTCCAGTCCGAGGGCTACGAGTAGCTCTGGCTCCAGCCTACGCGTACGGGCATTGACCAGCTGTGAGGTACTGGCTACGGTATATTCACACACCTTCTGCCCAGTGAGCAGGTAGCTCAGGGCATCTGGGATGAAGAGTATCTTGTCCACCAGCTCCAGGGCACTGTCGTACTTACGACGCATGGTGTCTATCTGGAACAGGGAGTTGAAGTTCATCACTTGGATGCCCGTAAGGTTGTACACACGGTTACGAGGCACCTTGTTGAAGAAGTAACGCGGAGCATTCTCTGTCTGTGGATCACGGTAGGAATAAGGCAAGCGCAGGAAGCTGCCATCACGGGCCAGCATCACGAAGTCGCATCCCCAGGTATCTATACCGATGGAAACCAACTCTGTATCCTTACGCTGTGCAGCCATCTTCAGGCCTTCGAGGATGTTTCTGTAAAGCTCGAAAATATCCCAATAGAAATGCCCTCTGGCTTGGATTAAGTGATTAGGGAAGCGGTTGAGCACCTCCTGCTCCATGCCCTTCTCCGTGAAGGTGGTGAGCAGCGTACGACCACTGGTGGCCCCTAAATCAACAGCAAAAAAACTCTTTTTCATAATCAATAGTACTATTTTGTGCCAAAAATAATAAAAATATGAGAGAATAGGAAACACAATGTATCAGAAAATTTCAACAAAAGATTTTTGCATATTTATGCATTCTATGACAGAATATGCGTTCCTGTTGATTTTTAGGCGAAAAAAGACACTCTTTTTGCATACATATTCAAAAAATTATGTATATTTGCACCGTTTTTGGAATAAAAATACAATCATGAAGACTAAGACAAGTCGATTAGACACCATTAAGATGTTGGTTTCCAGTCAGGAGATAGGTTCTCAGGTGGAACTGCTGCACGCCCTGTTGAAGGAGGGGTACAACCTCACACAGGCCACTCTCTCACGTGACTTGAAGCAGCTGAAGGTAGCCAAGGCCACCAATGCTGCAGGCAACTACGTGTACGTACTCCCCAATGACATCCTCTATCATCGGCAGAAGACCAACAAGCCCATCAGCCGCATGATGATGCACTCTGGGTTCATCTCACTCACATTCTCTAAGAATCTGGCCGTGATACGCACCAGGCCAGGCTATGCCAGCAGCATTGCCTACGACATAGACAACGAGAACTATGCGGGCATCTTAGGCACCATAGCCGGAGATGACACCATACTGCTGATATTGGCAGAAAAAGAAACAGAATCAAACGTCAGGAAATTTTTGAAGACCGTGATTCCTGATGCTTAACTATAGAACTTTAACTAAAAAGGAAATGGAAGAAAGACAAATTGACGTCATGGTGGCTGATGCCAGCCATGAGGTTTATGTGGATACTATTTTGAAGACTATTAGTGATGCTGCTAAGGTTCGTGGAACGGGTATTGCTGAGCGTACACACGAATATGTAGCAACGAAGATCAGGGAGGGAAAGGCTGTGATAGCCCTCTGTGGAGACGAGTTCGTGGGCTTCTCCTACATCGAAAGCTGGGGAAACAAGCAGTTTGTGGCTACCTCAGGCCTCATCGTGCATCCTGCCTATCGTGGCTTGGGTGTGTCAAAGCGCATCAAGGCTGCTACGTTCCGTCTGGCTCGTCTGCGTTGGCCTTGGGCTAAGATCTTCAGTCTGACCAGTGGTGGGGCTGTGATGAAGATGAATACAGAACTGGGCTATGTGCCTGTGCCTTTTGTGGAGCTGACAGACGATGATGCGTTCTGGAAGGGCTGTGAGGGCTGCGTGAATCATCACATCTTGATGGAGAAGGAGCGTAAGTTCTGCATCTGCACGGCTATGCTGTATGATCCTGCCAAGCATCCGGAGGATAGGCTTTGAACGTTAAACGTTAAACATTAAACGTTAAACATTGAGCATTGCATTGTCATTAATGGTCAATTGTCATTTGTCAATTTGTGAATTGTGAATTGTCAATTGTCAATTGTTAATTGTGAATTAAACTAATAACAGATATGGGAAAGAAAAAAGTTGTAGTGGCCTTTAGTGGTGGACTGGATACCTCATTTACCGTGATGTATCTGGCTAAGGAGAAGGGCTACGAGGTATATGCTGCCAGTGCCAATACTGGTGGGTTCAGTGAGGAACAGCTGAAGAAGAATGAAGAAAATGCCTATAAGTTAGGCGCTGTGAAATATGTCACGCTCGACGTGACGCGTGAGTACTATGAGAAGAGTCTGAAATACATGGTCTATGGCAATGTGCTGCGTAATGGTACCTACCCTATCTCCGTGAGCTCTGAGCGCATCTTCCAGGCGTTGGCCATTGCACGCTATGCCAATGAAATCGGGGCTGATGCCATCGCTCATGGGTCTACTGGTGCAGGTAACGACCAAGTGCGCTTCGACATGACCTTCCTCGTGATGGCTCCAGGCAAGGAGATCATCACCCTGACGCGTGACATGGCGTTGAGCCGTCAGGAGGAAATCGACTATCTGAACAAGAATGGTTTCCCTGCCGACTTTGCCAAGCTGAAGTATTCTTACAATGTAGGTCTCTGGGGAACCTCCATCTGTGGTGGTGAGATTCTGGACTCTGCACAGGGCTTGCCTGAGAGTGCCTACCTGAAGCATGCCACCAAGACGGGATCTGAGCAACTGCGTCTGACCTTCAAGGAGGGTGAGCTGAAGGCTGTGAATGATGTGGAGTATGACGATCCGATCAAGGCCATTCAGAAGGTGGAGGAGATCGGAGCTGCCTATGCCATCGGACGTGATATGCACGTGGGAGACACCATCATCGGCATCAAGGGACGCGTAGGCTTTGAGGCTGCTGCTCCTATGCTGATCATCGGAGCGCATCGCTTCTTGGAGAAATACACCCTGAGCAAGTGGCAGCAGTACTGGAAGGACCAAGTGGCCAACTGGTATGGCATGTTCCTGCATGAGAGTGAGTATCTGGAGCCTGTGATGCGTGATATCGAGGCCATGCTGACCAGCTCACAACGCAATGTGAACGGTACGGCTATCTTGGAACTTCGTCCACTGTCGTTCTCTACCGTTGGCGTGGAGAGTGCAGACGACTTGGTGAAGAATAAGTTCGGTGAATACGGAGAGATGCAGAAGGGTTGGACAGCCGAGGATGCCAAGGGCTTCATCAAGGTGACTTCTACGGCCCTCCGTGCCTACTATAGTGTACATGGTTTTAATGAAGAATGAAGAGTTAATTGATTATGATAAAAGTCGGAATCATAGGCGGAGCAGGATATACAGCGGGTGAGCTCATCCGCCTGCTCATCAACCACCCTGATGTGGAGATCACGTTTGTGAACAGCACCAGCAATGCAGGCAACCTGATAGCTGACATTCATGAAGGGCTGTACGGAGAGACAGACTTGCATTTCACAGACCAGCTGCCTCTGGACAAGATTGACGTGCTCTTCTTCTGCACGGCACATGGTGATACGCAGAGATTTATCGAGAGCCACGAGATACCAGAAGGTCTGAAGGTCATCGACCTCTCACAGGACTATCGTCTGGCTGCTGAGGGGAACGACTTCGTGTATGGCCTCCCAGAGCTGAACAGACGTGCCATCTGCAAGGCTATGCACGTAGCCAATCCAGGATGCTTTGCCACTGCTATACAGTTGGCCATTCTTCCTCTGGCCAGAAACCAAGTGCTCAACGGCCCTATCTCCGTCAATGCCATCACTGGCAGCACGGGAGCAGGCGTGAAGCCCAGTGCCACCAGCCATTTCAGTTGGCGTGACAACAACCTCAGTGTATATAAGGTGTTCCAGCACCAGCATCTGCATGAGATCAAGCAGTCAATCCGACAGTTGCAACCCAGCTTCAATGGAGACATCGACTTCATCCCTTACCGTGGAGGATTCCCTCGTGGCATCTTTGCCACTGCAGTGATACATAGCAAGTTGCCTATCGAGGAGATAACGAAGATGTATCAGGTGTATTATGACGACGACTCCTTCACGCATGTGGTGGAGCGTAACATCGACCTGAAGCAGGTGGTGAATACCAACAAGTGCCTCGTGCATCTGGAGAAGTATGGTGACAAGTTGGTGGTGATTTCCTGCATTGACAATCTGCTCAAGGGTGCCAGTGGCACTGCCGTGCACAACTTGAACCTCATGTTCGGACTGGAAGAAACCACAGGCCTCCGACTGAAACCGAGTGCTTTTTAAATTGAAAATTGAGAATTGAGAATTGAAAATTATGAAGCTTTTTGACGTTTATCCACTTTTTGATATAAATATCGTCAAGGGACAGGGATGCCACGTATGGGACGACAAGGGTACGGAGTATCTGGACCTGTACGGAGGGCATGCCGTGATCTCTATTGGGCACTGCCATCCTCACTACGTGGAGATGATGACCAAACAACTGCAGACGCTGGGGTTCTACTCCAACTCTGTGATAAATCGCCTGCAACAGCAGGTGGCAGAACGACTGGGACACATCAGTGGCTATGAGGGCTATGCCCTCTTCCTCATCAACAGTGGGGCAGAAGCCAATGAGAATGCCCTGAAACTGGCCTCGTTCTACAACGGGCGCACACGCGTGCTGTCTGCTCAGAAGGCGTTCCATGGGCGTACGTCCCTGGCAGTGGAGGTGACCAACAATCCGAAGATCATTGCTCCTATCAATGATGGAGGACATGTGACCTACCTGCCTCTGAACAATCTGCCTGCTTGGGAGCAGGAACTGGCCAAGGGGGATGTGTGTGCCGTAATCATAGAGTGCATCCAGGGTGTAGGTGGCATCAAGTTGGTAACCAAGGAATTTGCACAGGGACTGGCTGCTGCCTGCAAGAAATACGGAGCTGTGCTGATCTGTGACGAGATTCAGTGTGGCTACGGACGTAGTGGAAAGTTCTTCGCTCACCAGTGGCTGGGCATCGAGCCCGACCTTATCACGGTGGCCAAGGGCATAGGCAACGGATTCCCAATGGCAGGATTACTTATCAGCCCGATGTTCACACCTATCTACGGACAGCTGGGTACCACCTTCGGAGGCAACCACTTAGCCTGTACAGCTGCCCTGGCTGTGATGGATGTGATGGAACAAGAAGGGTTGGTGGACAATGCCCTGAAGGTGGGTACCTTCCTACTCGAAGAGCTGTCTAAGCTGAAAGGCATCAAGGAAGTACGCGGACGTGGACTGATGATAGGCATGGAGTTCGAAGAGCCTATCAAGGAGCTGCGTCTGAAACTGCTGAAGGAGCAACACGTCTTCACAGGCGTGAGCGGAACCAACGTCATCCGCCTGTTGCCTCCGCTCTGCCTGAGCTTGGCAGAAGCCAACCAATTCTTAGAGCGTTTCACTAAAGCCATAGAGTCATGAGAATAGCGATTATCGGAGCAGGCAACATGGGTGGGGCCATCTGCCGTGGCCTCTTGCATGCCCCTAACGCCCCAGAGGTGATCATCTCTAATCGTTCCATGGGGAAACTGGAAGCCCTGAAGGCCGACTACCCTACACTGGAGGTCACCACAGACAATAAGGCTGCTGCCCAAGGAGCCGATATGGTGATCTTGGCCGTGAAGCCTTGGTTGATGGAGGTGGTGCTGAAAGAGATACAACTGCAAGAGACACAGATCTTGGTCTCCGTAGCTGCTGGCATCAGCTTCGAGCAGTTGGCTGACTATACAGGCCTGCAGCTTCAGACGATGTTCCGCTTGATACCCAACACAGCCATCAGCCACCTGCAGAGCATGACCATCATAGCCAGTCAGAATGCCACCAAGGAGCAGGAAGAGCTGGTGCTGAACCTGTTCAACCAAATGGGCATGGCCCTGCTGGTACCAGAGTCTAAGATGGCAGCTTGCACCTCACTCACCTCGTGTGGCATCGCCTATGTGCTGAAGTACATCCAGGCAGCTATGCAGGCAGGTGTGGAGCTGGGGCTCTATCCTCAGGAAGCACAGCAGATGGTGGCTCAGTCGGTACTGGGAGCTGCTACCTTGATCTTGGAGAGCCAACAGCATCCTGCCATTGAGATTGACAAGGTGTGTACCCCTGGTGGTCTGACCATCAAGGGTATCAACCAGTTGGAGCACGATGGGTTCACTTCTGCCGTGATCAACGCCATGAAAGCCAGTATGAAATAACTCAATATCTTTATGATGAAAAAAGCTTTATTAGTAGGATGCTTACTGCTCAGCACGGTGAGCTTTGCACAGAAACGCCCACTCGACCATAGCGTGTATGATGGTTGGAAGCATGTGGAGTCCAGCAAGATTTCCACCAAGGGCAGTTTTGTGGTGATACAGACTGATCCACAAGAGGGAGACGGCGTGTTGACCATTCATCGAGTGAAAAACGGACAGGAATTGCAGATAGCCAGAGGCTACAATGCCACGCTGCTGCCCAATGAGCAGTATGCTGTGTGCCTCATCAAGCCATTCTTTGCAGACACCCGTCAGGCTCGTATCGATAAGAAGAAAGCTGACGATATGCCTAAAGATACCTTGGCCATCGTACGCCTGTCTGACTTCCAGACCACCAAGATTCCTTTCGTAACCTCCTACCGCATAGGATCAGAGAGCAATGAGGCTGTGGCCTATATCTCTGCTGATACCACAGGCATAGATAAGAAAGCCAAGGGCGGAAAGCCTTTGCTGGTGTATCACTTTGCCAATGCCAAGACAGACACCATCAAGCAGGTGGATAAGTATGCATTCAATAAAGACGGACGCACGCTGGTCTACACCACTGACGATGGTAAGAAGCACCCCTCAGTAGGCATGTACAACGTAGCTACCTCCAGCACCAAGGAGCTGAGCAGTGGACATAAGTTCTACACCCTGCCTCAGTTTGATGCCCAAGGTGCACAGATGCTCTACCTGGCTTCTGCCGATTCGCTCGACACTGGTACCAAGCACTGCGACCTTTATTATTATAAGGTAGGTGATGCCTCTGCACGTCGTCTCATAGCCAGCGACTACAAGCAAGGTCTCCCAGAGGGTTGGGGCTTGAATCAATACGCCAATCCGTTCTTCAGTGAGAATGGAGAGCGCATCTTTGCAGGTGTGGCTGAGCACATTGCTCCTAAAGATACCACCCGCATGTCTTTCGAGACAGCAGGACTCGACATCTGGTCATGGGATGCCCCTGAGACTCCACCTGCACAACTGATCAATATCAATCGTGTGCGTGAGCGTACAGCCTTGGCGCTGGTGAATGCCCAGAATGGCACCCTCACCCCTCTGGCTAATGGCGTATTCGATCGTATCATCCTGCCTGACCAGGGTAATGCCAACTATGCCGTGAGCATCGATCGTACCAGCCACATGGTGGAGAGCCAGTGGAACTACCAACTGCCTCAGGAGGTGTTCCTCATCAACTTGCAGAACGGACAGCGTACGCCTTTACTCCAAGGGGCCAATATCAGTGGGGTGACGGCTTCTCCTACAGGAAAGTACCTGCTTTGGTACGACTATACGCTGAAGGACTGGATCTCCTACAACACCCAGAGCCGTGAGACGCACAACCTCACAGCTGGTCTTGGTGTGAACTTCTGGGACGAGCTGAATGATACCCCAAGCGAGGCCAGTCCTTACGGCATTGCTGCCTGGACAGAGAATGATGCGTATGTGCTCATCAATGATCGTTACGACCTCTGGCAGATTTCTCCAGAAGGCAACCAAGCCATCAACCTCACTGGAGGCCAAGGACGTGCCACCAATGTCACCTACCGCTTCGTGCGTACTAAGCAGACCACGGCTGTGCCTGGCAGTTTCGGAGCTTCTGGACGTGCTGATGCCCTGAGCATGAAGGAGCCTCTGGCGCTGAGCCTCTTCGACAACGGCACCAAGCAGTATGGCTATTCCACGCTGAAGACCCTCAAGGCTGGGGTGCCTGTACAACTGGCTAAGGGCGACTACATGTACACAGCTCTCAGCAAGGCTAAGGAGGCAGAGGCCTACATCTATATGAAGCAGAACTTCCAGCAGTGCCCTGATGTCTATTTCACTACCAACTGGAAGGGTGAGCAGCGTCTGAGTGATGCCAATCCTGAACAGGCCAACTACCTCTGGGGTACGGCAGAGCTCTTCAAGTGGAGCGCCTACGATGGCACCCCGCTCGATGGATTGCTCTATAAGCCTGAGAATTTCGACGAGAACAAGAAATATCCTGTGATGATCTACTTCTACGAGCGTCGCTCAGAGAACCTCTTCGCTTACTACGAGCCAGCTCCAAGTCGTAGCACAGTAAACATCAGCTTCTATACCAGTCGTGGCTATGTGTGCTTCGTGCCTGACATCGTCTACACAGCTGGTCTGCCTGGTGAGAGTGCCTACAACTGCATCTGTGCTGGTGCAGAGGCTTTGGCAAAGAACAAGTGGATAGACAAGGACAACATGGGCATTCAGGGTCAGAGCTGGGGTGGTTATCAGACATCCTACCTCATCACGCGTACCAACATGTTCAAGGCTGCTGGTTCTGGTGCTCCTGTGTCCAACATGACCAGTGCCTATGGTGGCATCCGTTGGGAGAGTGGCAGCAGTCGTCAGGGACAATACGAGCAGGGGCAGAGCCGCATCGGACGCAACCTGTGGGAGGCCCCTGAGCTCTACATCTCCAACTCAGCCCTCTTCAAGGCCGATCGCATAGAGACGCCTGTACTCATCATGCACAACGATGCTGATGGGGCTGTGCCATGGTATCAGGGCATTGAGTTCTTCATGGCCCTGCGTCGCTTAGGCAAGCCCGCTTGGTTGCTGCAGTACAATAATGAGGCACATAATCTGGTGGAGCGTCGCAATCGCATCGACCTCACCATCCGCCTTCAGCAGTTCTTCGACCACTACCTGAAGGGTGATCCTGCTCCTGCCTGGATGACGAAGGGTGTGCCCAGCATCAAGAAGGGCGAGTACTTCGGACTTGAGATGGAATGACAAGATACAAGAAAGGCGAGCTTCAAGGCCCGCCTTTCTTATTTCGTATGCACTAACTGATTACTTTTCAAACACGCTATCCATATAGGTGTAGAACTCAGGATCTTCGCCCATCACCACTTTCACAATCTTGCCATTCTCATCGAGCAATATCTTCCAAGGATAGCCCTGCACCTCATAGGCCTTAGCCACATCGCCCTCACCAGCAGGATTGTAGACGTGGAGCCAAGGGATCTGATGCTTCTCCACGCCAGCACGCCACTTATCCTCGCTCTCACGGCAGTCGATGCTCAGGAACTCCACTTTGTCCTTATACTTCTCATAGGTGGCCTTCATCTCAGGCAGTCCACGAATGCACCAGATGCACCAACTGCCCCAGAAGTCGAGCAACGTATACTTGCCCTTGCCATAGAGAGAAGACAACTTGAAGTTGTTTCCCTGCAGGTCTTTCAGTGTGAAATCAGGAGCCTGAACGCCCTCCTTTATCTCTTCCTGTACCACGTCGATGCCCTTCACTTGGTTCTCACCACCCTCGTTCACTGCAGCCTTGGCACCTACTGACATCAGGGCTGTACCAACCAATACGAGTAATAATTTCTTCATATCTGTATCCGTTAATTTGTTATATGCGCTGCGAAGATAATACAAAATCTTTACACTCAGCGCATTTAAACATTTTTTATCATATCCAGACCTTGCGTCCAGAACCTATCTCGAAGTGGTACTTCACTATGCCGAGGTCGATCATGGAGTATGGTCCCCACCCTGCCTTGAAACAAGGCTGACCATTTTCCAGCCAGATGCGGAACTTCTGCTGATTGATGGCCGTAGGGGCTTGTAAGGCTGCCTCCACCCCCTCACGGAACCACTGCGGAGGGTCTTGCTCAGGGCATACATCGGCATAGACCTTCCGTTTATGGAGCTTGGGCTGCTCAGCTGCATAGCCTAGGCTGATCACACATTCCAGCTTCTCACCCTCTCCTATCTGCAGCACCTCTGCCACCTTCTTGTAGGTCAGTGCCACCCAGCATGTGCTCAGTCCCAGCGTCTCTGCCAGCAGCACCACTCGCTCCCCATAGTAGCCACACGTCTCCTGAAAGCGTTCCCCAGGCTTGCCTATCAGTGCCAGATAGTTGCGCACACCCTTGAAGCTCCCATAGTGAGCCAGGAAACTGTCGAACGCCTTGGGTTCATTGGTCACCAACTGAATGTGCAGTCCGCTCTCCGCGTTGCATCGCTCTATCTCTTGGCGCAAGGCCTCCAGTGCCTCAGCCTTTATGGGCTCCTCCGTATATCTGCGGATGGAATGCCTATGTCTGATTGCTTCTTTTAAATCCATTTTTTACATTAAACATTAAACGTTAAACGTTAAACATTATACATTAAACATTATACATTAAACATTACGGGCTTTGTCGTACTTGTTGCACTTCTGATTACACGAAAATTCACATTTCACATTTCACATTTCACATTTCACATTACTCATCACCCCTATCGTTTAACGTTTAATGTTTAATGTATAATGTTTAACGTTTAACGTTTAACGTTTAATGTTCTTCTATTTTCCTTTGTAAAAAGAACGCCCTTGTTGCCAGGAAGAACAAGGCCACACCAGTGCCATTCACCACGCTGACAGTCCAGAATGCTGCCGTATAGCCCAAGAGCTCTGCCAGCACGCCGCCTATGAGGATGCCCAGGCCCATGCCCGCATCCCAAGCGATGAGGATGCTGCTGTTGGCTGTGCCACGCTCGTTGTGATGCGCCACGCTGATGAACATATTCAGGAAGGCAGGATACATGTGCCCGTTGCCCAAGCCTATCAGGATGGCAGAGCCGTAGTAGCCCACCATGTTGGGACACGCCACGAAGAGCGTGTAGCCTATGAAGGAGAGCACCATGCCCTCAGCAGCGTTGTGCGTCAGCTTGCCCTCACGGAGCGACTTAGCGCCTTGCAGACGTGAGACGAACAGGCCGATGGAGAGCAGCATGAAGTAGGTACCCGTGCCACTGGTGATGCCCATCACCTCCTTGCCATAGATGGCCAGATAGTTGCTCAGCACACCAAAGCAGAACGCAAAGAGCAGTATGTTGATGGCCATCAGCCAAGAGCGTGTGAGGAAGAAACGATCCAGCGAGAGCTTCTCCTTGTTCTTCACGATCTCCTTCGTGGGCAGCTCCACTGTATAGTCCACTGCCAGACCGATGCCCGCTACCACCAGAGCCAACCAGAACAGCAGCGTGAAGTTGCCCGTCTCGTGGTAGATATACAATCCCACCGTAGGAGCCAGCGCCATGGAGAGGTTGTTGCTCAGTCCGTAGTAGCCTATGCCCTCGTTTCTGCGTGAGGCAGGCAGCACGTCTATCGCCACCGTACTGTTGGCCACCGTCAGGGCTCCGAAAGGCATGCCGTGCAGGGTGCGCACGATGGCAAACAGCAGCAGCGTGCCAGCAGCCAGATAACCAGCGAAGAAGGCGAAGAAGAGGAAGAAACACACCATCAGCACCCGCTTGCGGTCGAAACTATCCACCACGAAGCCGCTGAAGGGACGGATGATCAGTGCTGCGATGGTATAGCCCGACAGCACGACGCCTATCACATCCTTCGTGGCCCCAAACCGCTCGCTCAGATAGAGGGGCAGCAGTGGCATAAGCAGGTAGAAGGCGAAGAACAATGCGAAGTTCGCCACCATCACCTTGATGTAGTTCCTATTCCAGAGCTGCTCCATCATTCCTTAGTATTCGTACATCTTCACGCGGAAGGCACCCACTTTGCCCACAGGGATAGAACCGCCTACCCCTGCGTAGGCCACCTCATCACCATTGATGCGATGGGCGTAGAGCTTACCATTGGCATCGAAGCGCAGCTCATCCACAGAGAGGAAGGCAGCAGCCTGTGCCTTGCTCTTGCTGCCCTTTCCGAAGCTGATGGAAGCACCACCTAAGCCGCCTGCCACGATGAAGTCGCCCTCGCCTACCTGGATGATCAGGGCTCCTGATGTCTCCATGTTCACTGCCGATGCACTATTGGTACCAGCCCCAAACATCGCCTCCGCAGCCTCTGTGCTGAATCGGCGCATGGTGATCTGATAGCCGCCCATCTCCACGCTGTCCGTATCACGACCTGTGGTCAGATACAGGCCACTGCACTTGTCCGTACCCACATACTCCGTGAGGTAAGGCATCAGCGCCTCCAGCATTTGGTATGCCTCCCCATAGAACCAAGGGTCGTAGGTTGGAGCATCAGTCAGTCCGCCACCATCGATGCCGAAAGGTGCATAGCACAGGGCACCATACTTGCCGATGGTGTAGAAGGCACGTGAAGCACCATCGATGTTGCTCGTAGTCTCAGGGATAAACAGCGGGTTGCCGCTCTTGGTATAGTCCTCCAGAATGGTGTCGAAGATCTGCACGGCATAGATGTCAGGAGCTATGAAGTCGATGCTTGGAGCACCAGCCCTCCAGATGTCTATCAGGTGTGCCTCCGGACCGCCGCTCGGATAGATGCCTGGCTGCGTCTGTGCGGGTGCCTTCATCCAGGCATTCACATACATAGGCAATGCCAGCTCGGCCTTTCCTGCCTTGGTCACTTGCTCCACGAAGGTGGCATAGTTCCAGGCGTTGAAGATTTCCTCCGTGAGGTAGTTGTAGGAGGTGTGCCAGTCGTCACCGTTCACCAGCCTACCCACACCGAACACCTCTTCCCAAGTGCCCTTCTCCTTGTTGCCATTGGTATTCCAAGCCTCCAGAATGGCAGGGTGCAGCGTCTTCTTGTGGGCTTTCAGGTAGCTGATCAGCTGCTGTGGCACCTCACTGCTATAGGCCTTGTTGGCCAGCTCGTTGAAGTCGCGCATCGCGTCGTTGGGCAGTCCTTGGAAGGTTGCCCTCATGTTCACCGTACCTATCTCGTTTTCTATCTGCATCATGATCACCGTGTGGTCACAATCCACCTCCTTGATGTGGCGCATCAGGTGTGCGAAGGCGTTGGCATCGGCCTTGGCGGTCTCTGTGCCCAGCGTAGAGAGGGTGATGGTCTCACTGCCGCCTTTCAGCTTGGTGCGTGGGAATCGCTTGGTGTCTTTCTTCACCCACGCAGGGGTATAGGTGCTCTCGCCGTTCTTCCAACTGCCGAACCACAGCACCACCAGCTTGAGGTTCTCTTTCCGTGCGCCGCTGATCATGTTGTCGATGATGGTATAGTCGAACTGCCCCTCTGCAGGCTCCAGCAGTTCCCAAGTCACGGGTGCTATCACCGTGTTCAGGTGCAGGTCGGCCATGCGTTTCCACACATCTGCCATGTATTCCACGCTGCCCGTGGTACTGTTGTGCAGCTCGCCGCTCAGGGCGATGAACGGTTTCCCGTCCACCAGCAGCTGAGTGCGTCCGTCACGTGTCTTGCTCAGTCTTGGCATTTCCTGTGCCATGAGGCAGATGCCCATCAGCAGTGCCAGTCCTGTGAGTAATGCTTTTTGTAGTCTCATATTCATTCTTTTTTGTTTTGATACTGCAAAGTTACTACTTTTCTCTGAAAAAAAGCATGCTTGCTTCTAAAGTCCATTGATTATTTTATAAAGGCTATCTTATGCCGATTTCCGACTTCAGGAGGGCGCACGGCAAAGTGCAGCCAGTAGGCGCCTCTGGCATTGCGCTCCAGCAGCAGTTCATCGAAGTCCTGTTTTTGCTCGTCGCTGAGGTCTATCAGCAGCACGGCATAGCGCAGGGCTTGCTCCATACCTATGCAGCGTATGTCCACCGCACAGCCCGTCAGATGGTTGCTCTGGGCCGATCCACCTACGGCCTTGTTCACAGCAGCCGATCGGTAGGCGCTGTTGATGATGAGGGGTTCCACGTCTGCAGATGTCTCGTAGTCGTCGCCCACTTGCAGCACGTACCTCTGATTGTAGCGCAGACGCAGTTGTTCCAGCCAGCCACACAGGCGTTTCAAGTTGGCCTTCTGAACTGCAGAGGGACTATTGCCCTCCGCAGTCATTACATTTGTCTTGGTAAGTTCTCCCAACGTAAAATGTTGAGTCAGTCTTTCTTCCATCACTCTTCACCCCATCGCCATCGCACAGGTCTTCCGATAGAACCCTTTCTTCATGCGCTCTGCCAGATGATCGGCCATCAGCAGCGAGACGCGTTTTCTGGCGGCTGCCTCCGTATCGTAGCCGTAGCAGCGCATCACGTCTTCTGTGGTGAATTCTTCTGGCAACTTACTGAAGCCATCGCGTGTCTTCAGCCTGCGCTGCACATTGACTGAGGCATCACGCAGCTTGTTGTCAAAGTAAGCCTCTGCCATCGCTCCGAAGTAGTGCTTCTGACAGGCGAACTGCATGTTCACTATCAGCTCTGTGAGCTGCCAATCTATGTCATCTGTCTCGAAGCTGCCACACCAGTAATCACCCTCTTGTTGCAGCTGATCCCAATGACGCATCACGATGAATGGCGCTGCGAAGTTGAGTCCGTGATAAGCGCAGCGCTTCAGCAGCATCTCGTCTGCACGAGAGTCATTATCTTTGGCATCAGCCATACGGCGGGCAGTCCACTCATAGAGTTCATCTACAATCTTCTGAACTGAGAGTTCACCCTTCATGCGATCCAATTTGAACGCCCATTCCTTCAAGCGAGCATCGCTGTCATAGTCCACCGTTCTTTCGCGACTCATCATCTCGAAATTCGTGCTGGGCAACGGAATGCAGGTAAGGCGAGTAGCGAGGCCACTTCCAAAATTCTGCTCATTCACCTTCTTCTTCAAGGCCAATGGTGTACCCGTATAGACAT